>CAZFZC010000054.1:0-7562 GCA_964523155.1 uncultured Methanosarcinales archaeon | reverse complement strand
CCAGCTCGCTTCTCGAAGAGACGTGGCAGATGTACAGGCGCTTTCTGAGCCTGTTTGCCAGCATTATTGCCTTTCTTATCATTTCGCCTTCGGCATGGACGCTCACCATTCTTGCTGCACAAAAAATCTGCTCGAGTGCTGTTTCATCCTGGACAAGCAGGCTTCCTGTTGTCATGTTCATGTAGATTTTGACTGATGCAATGTTCCTTGCCTTTTTTATTTCAAGGGCATTGCCCGCAGTTGAGCCCATGTGAAAGCCGTAGTTTACAATGCTTTTCTTTGCAAGCTTCCTCTTTTTTTCCAGCTGCTCTGCCGTTGTCATCGGCGGGCTGTTGTTTGGCATGTCAAGCACGGTTGTTATTCCTCCTGCTGCTGCTGCCCTTGAGCCGTTTGCCCAGTCTTCCTTCTGCGGCTGGTCAAAATCGCGGAAATGCACGTGGGAGTCTATCAGCCCGGGCATGACAAGCCTGCCCTGCAGGTCAATTGCCTCGTCTGCTGTGCCGGGAGAAGTGCCGACTGCCGCAATCTTTCCGCCGCGGATAAGTATGTCAGCACGGGCCTTGCGGCCGCCCCGAAGCACCGCAGCATTCCTAAGCAGTGTACTTTGTCCTGTACGCATAGTATTCCCCAAGCGGCACTTTTGTGCCGTTCTTTATCATTGCCATTTTGCCAAAATCCTCAAGCCTCCTGAGCTGAGCAGAGCCAAGCACAGGCCCGTCCTGGCACATGCGCAGGCTGTCGCACATGCACTGGCCGCATATCCCAATCCCGCATATCATGAAGCGTTCCAGTGAGGCCTGGCATAGGGCTCCGTGTTTCTGGCAGAGTTCAAAGGCGGCCTTCATCATTGGCTCAGGCCCGCATGTGTAGACCATGTCGGGCTTTTCCTTCCCAAGCTCTTCTTCAAGCGCATCTGTAACCGGCCCCTTATATCCAAAACTCCCGTCATCCGTGCAGACCCGAAAGCCAGTAAGCCTGTCAGTAAAGAGAAGCCTTTCCCTTGTCCTGCATCCCAGCA
Source organism: uncultured Methanosarcinales archaeon (assembly GCA_964523155.1). GTDB lineage: Archaea > Nanobdellota > Nanobdellia > Woesearchaeales > DSVV01 > CAYXZQ01. The sequence continues at coordinate 6,544 of CAZFZC010000054.1, read as the reverse complement.
GTATTTTGGGGGAACTCAGCCCGCATATAAGCGGAAGCAGCGGGGCAATTCCGCAGCCGCCTGCAACAACAACCGACCTGCCTGCAACCGGCACAAAGGGGTTTCCGTAGGGGCCCCTTATTCCCAGCCTGCCCCCTGCCTTAAGCCCGTGCATGGCCCGGGTGTATGCACCCTTCCTCTCAACAGTGATTGCAAAGCTGTTGCTCCCAATATGGCTCAGGGAAAAGGGTTTTTCATCCATTCCGACAACCCAGACCATCACAAACTGGCCCGGCTGCGCATCAATCCTTCCGTCAAAATGAAATGAGCGCACAAACGGATTCTCCTCTGTGACCCGGGATATTCTGTGGATTTGCGGCATTTCAGTCATGTGCAGCACCTGTAAGCTCGCCTGCCTTTTTGTAGCTGTTATCAAGCATCCATTGCCTCATTTCGTCCTGGACTTTCTTAAACACACCCATCCCCCTGTAGTGCACTGCCGAGCCGATGCCCACAGCAGTTGCGCCTGCCATCATCATTTCCACAGCGTCCCTGCCGCAGGTTATCCCGCCCATGCCGATTATTGGAACCTCAACGCTTCTGTAGATGTCGTAAACGCAGCGGACTGCAACAGGCCTTATTGCCGGGCCGCTGAGCCCGCCTGTCTTAAACGATAAGACAGGCCTTGCAGCCTCAATGTTTATGAACATTCCCGGCCCAAGGGTGTTTATGGCAGTTATTGCATCTGCCCCTGCATCTGCACAGGCTTTTGCAACCCCGGCAATGTCTGGCGCCTGGGGGGTGAGCTTTGCTGAAACCGGCACGTTTCCGACAGCCTTTTTCGTTTCCCTGACAACCTGCGCAGCAGCGCCCGCCTTCATCCCAAACACCGCCCCATGCTCTTTGGTGTTGGGGCAGGAGAGGTTGAGCTCAATGATGTCTGCGTGCCCCGCCATATATTCTGCCACTTCTACGAATTCAGATATATTTGCACCAAAAACGCTTGCGATTATCGGTGCGCCTGCGCTCTTTAGTGCTTTCCATTCTTCGCCCATATTTTTATATCCCTGGTTTGTCAGGCCGTAGCAGTTGGCAAGTCCGTGCTCCCAGACAATTACTTTGGGGTTGTTGTGCCCTTCCCTTGGCTCTGTCCCCGCGGACTTCAGGGTGACTGCGCCTGCGCCGCATCTTACCACCTCCCTGACAATGTCGGCATTCATGCCCAGAATTCCGGATGCAAGCACTGTCGGGTTTTTGAGCTTGTGGCTGCAGAGACTGACAGAAAGCATCAGAGCAGCACCATGTCCTCTTTTCGCATGGTGCGCTCGCAGTACCTGCACCGAAGAACCAGCGGGCCTTCCCTGACCAGGACAAACCTGGTCTCTGTGCACTCTGTGTTTGTTATGCAGTTTGGGTTGAAGCATTTGACAATTCCTGTTATCAGCTTTGGCCGCGTAAGCTTCATCTTGTCAACCACCTTGTAACCCTTAATCCTTGAAACAGTCGCCTTTGGAGCAATCAGCGCTATCTTCTGGACATGGCGCTTGTCAAGATACATGCCGGACACCTTGACTATGCCTTTTTTTCCGAGTTTGCCGCTGTCAAGGTTGCTTGCAAGCACAACACTTTTCTCAACATACTGCAGGCCGAGAATTTCCGCAACCTTAAACGCCATGTCCCGGGGGATGTGGTCAATCACTGTGCCGTTTTCAATGGCCGTGACCTTAAGCTCTTTCATTTCAGCACCCCAAGCAGGTGCGCAAGCAGCGCCTGGCGGACAACAATCCCGTTTTTTGCCTGCTCAAAATACAGTGCATGCTCTGTGGCATCAACGTCCTTTCCTATCTCATCCACCCTGGGAAGGGGATGCATGAGCCTTGCTCCCTTGCGCGCTCTGGCAACAAGGGAACGGCCCAGCACGTAGACTCCCCTGACTTTCTCGTACTCAGCAGGGTCGAAAAAACGCTCTTTCTGGATTCTGGTCATGTAGATAATGTCTGAGTCAAGAGCATCCTCAATCCTGTCAGACTCAGTATATTTCACATCAAGCTCCTCGAGCAGGTCAGCTGGCATTCTCAGGGGCTCGGGCGCAATGAACTTAAGGGCAACCTTGTAATGGTTCAGGGCTATTGCAAGAGAATGGACTGTCCTTCCGTATTTCAGGTCGCCGACCATGGACACGCTTAGCCCGTCAATTCTCCCCTTGGCTTTCATTATTGTGTAGAGGTCGAGAAGCGTCTGCGTGGGGTGCTGGTTTGCCCCATCCCCTGCGTTTATGACAGGAAGCCTGGTTGACTCTGCTGCAAGCCGAGCAGAACCCTCAACCGGATGGCGTATGACAATTATGTCGCTGTAGCTCTCAACTGTCCTGATGGTGTCATAAAGCGTCTCGCCCTTTGCAGCTGACGAGCCCTTTGGGTCTGAGAACCCAGTGACCCTGCCGCCAAGGCGAAGCATTGCAGACTCAAAGCTCAGCCTTGTGCGGGTTGAGGGCTCATAGAAAAGTGCTGCAAGCACCCTGCCCTTAAGCAGGCTGCCCTTTTTGCCCGACTCAAGCCGAAACGCAAGCCCCAGAAGGTAATCAAGGTCCTCTTTTGAGAGGTCGCGAACAGATATCATGTCTTTCTCAATTGCCATGCCTGTGCAATGTAATTTTCTGTGCTATATAAACCATTCGTTTTCGTATGCGCAGCTGAAAAAGGTAAAGGCTTCTCTTTTTTACCCAAAAATAATTTCCCGGCCCGGCCGCCGCGTTGCCTGCTTTTTTGGTGTGGGCTCATATGCCGGCCCCTGCGCCTCTATCCTGCGCAATATGTCTATTCCGTCGGGGCAGAACTGCTTCTCTGCAAGCATTCTTCTTAGTTCTGCCTTGTCCACAAAGCCCGCCCATGCAACCTCCTCTTCCTGGAGCGCAAGCGTTCCGTCAAACACAGCCATGTAAACATATATTATTGCATTACACAGCTTGTTTCTGAACCTGTGCACAAACAAAAACTCGGGCTCGCAGCCCGCGCCAATCTCCTCAAAAAGCTCTCGCCTGGCATTTTCGTATGCGCTTTCGCCGTACTGCACAGCGCCGCCGACAAAAATATCAAAGTATCCCGGAAAAATATCCTTGGTATCTGTCCGCCTGTGAACAAGAATGTGGCCTTTTGTGTTGTACACAATTACCGCGGTTCCGCGGTGCAGCAGCAGCTTTTTTCTGACATCTGAACGAAGGGCCTTTCCGGCCGGCCTGTCATTTTCATCAACCACCCAGAGCCATTCATCCATATTTTGCCTTTCTCCACAGCCTCTTTGCCTCGTCAATGTCAACCATTCTGTTCTCGTCGATGAATGGCTTGCGCGCCGAAAACTTCCTCCTTGCGCAGGCAAGGGTTTGTGCAATATCAATATCGCTGAGTATGACAGTATGGAGCCAGTCATACATGACATCGCCAAGCTCTTCCTGCAGGTGCCTGGTGTCGTTTTTCTCCATTGCCTCCTTTGCCTCGGCCGCCTCCTCCATTATCCCATCGCAGAATCGCGCTGCTCCGCGCTTCTTTACCCACGGATCGTGCATTGCGCTTTTCCTGCAGAACTGGACCAGCTCGTCAAACTCCTTCATTTTCCCCCCGCAGGCAGAACCGATACCCTATCAGTCTTGATACCAGGGCCGCGGCTGTGTCTGCACAATGGCTCCCATCGCCAAGCATCTCAACAAAGTCCATCCCGACAATGTTTTTCTCGCGGAAGAGCGCGCGGAACAGCTCAAGCGCTTCGTACCAGCCCAGCCCCCCGGGAACAGGCGTGCCGACAGAAGGCATTACAGACGGGTCAAACCCGTCAGCATCAATTGTCAGGTAAACATCGTCTGTGCACGCGCCAAGAATGTCGGGAATCATTTCCCTGGCAAAGGGCGCCCAAAAAACCCTGAGGTTGTTGTCTGCAGCATACCGGTGCTCTTCCCTGGAGCATGAGCGTATGCCTACCTGGACAATCCGGACTCCAAGCTCGTGTATCCTGCGCATGACGCAGGCGTGGCTGTGCCTGCTGCCGTCGAACGTGTCGCGCAGGTCTGCGTGCGCATCAACCTGAACAACAGTGAGGCTGCTTTTGGCATGTGCCATGGCTGCCCCCAACGCCACGGTGTGCTCGCCGCCAATCACAACCGAAAACCTTGGCAGGCATTCGCTTACTGCCTTTCTTACGTACTCAACTGCATCCTGCGGCCTTCGCGGGAGCCTTTTGGGCGCAAGCGTGTGTATCTTCGCTTTTGCCTGCACCTCTTCCCTGAGCTCGCAATCGAAATCCTCAAGCTCATGCGATGCCCTCAGTATTGCTGCGGGCGCCCTGGCAGCGCCCCTGCGGTAAGATGCAGTCCCGTCATAGGGGGCAGGAATGATTGCTGTCCTGCTCCCAAAGAACCCGGAATCGCTGCCGAGAAAATACAGATTGCCCATGATGCGGCAGATGTGCCGGACAGTATATAAAGATTATGCCAGCCTGAATGCCGCCGCAACAACGCCCAGGCCAAATATTGACAGCAGCAGGTATTTCCAGCCGCTCTTTTTTGGCTTTGATTCATATACTGTGGGTTCGCTGCGGGTCTTGGGCCTAGCTTGTGCAACATCTATTGCCGGCGCGGGCTCGCTTTTTGGGATGCCAAAGGGCAGAGTCAGGTTGAGTGAAGCGGACTTCTGGAGCAGTGCAAGGGAAATTGTCTTGCTGCGCGGGGTGAAATTTATCGCGAGGGTTCCTGTATGGTTTGTAACCTGCATATCTCTCTGAATCCCGGCATCGTCAGACAGCTGCAGGGTGCAGTTTCCCGGGCAATGCACGTTTGCATACGCCGAGACCGTGCTGCTGTATTTTTTTGCGCGAACATAAAAGCTCCTGAGTTCTGGCAGTGGCATGTCCTCTTGCCCGGCACATTCAGCAGGGTCCGGGCAGGTGCATTGCGGGCAGTCAGCAGGACTGCAGGCTTTTGGGCTTGTGCCGGAAAGGTATATGCTTTTTCTTGCTGTCATCCCGAGGCCTTCTGCAACAACAGTGAACCTTCCGTCTGCAATTTCGCTGCCGCAGTTCGGCCAAAGCAGTACAGGAACCACAAGCTTTGCCCGGCTGTTCTCCTCAGGGACATAGACCTTGGAAATCTCAGACACCCTGCTTTGCCCTTCGACGTACACTTCAATCAGTGTTTTGGCTGTTTCGCCCTTGGAAATTTCCAGTGTGACAGGAACAGAATCGCCCCAGCGGGCTTCTTCAGAAACATCCAGATGCAGGCTCTCTTCATGCGTGGCAGATGGGCATCTGAGGCCGACAAGCCTGCTATCTGCCTCTGTCGTGTTGCAGGCATAGGCCTTTGCCCAAAGCACAAACGCAGTTCCTTTGCTGCACGAGGGCGTCCATTTTTTTTTATTCGTGTTGGTTGTGTTGTATTTGCGTTTCACAATGTTTCCTTCCAGGTCCTCTGCCCAGTACTCAATAACATAATTTTCAGGCGTCAGGGCGTGCCTGTAGACTATTGTCTCGCCCTCGCCGAAGATTTCCTTTTCTGTCCAAATCGTCAGGTTGATGGTGCACTCTTCCTTGGGTGTTGTTATGTTGCCTGCGCTTGTCTGGCTGCCGGGTGACTGGGTTGGCAGGGTTTGGGTTGTATTGGCAGAGCCGTTCTCTGGCGTGCCAGAAGCAATATTTTGCGCTGCGCCTGACATGCCGCCTCCTGTCCCTGATGAATTATCGTGTGGCGCAGCAATGCTGTTGGCTGCGCCCGGCGTGCCCCCCGCCATAATTGACTCGCGCCAGGTTCCGTTGAAATATTCCAGCGAGTGCCCGTTGTCGTTTGCAAGGCCGTCATCATAGCTCATGCTGTCCATCAGCACCCCTTCCTGACTGTACAGGAACACGCTGTCTCCCGCATTGTTCAGGCTGTTTCCAATGCTCGGCCCTGCTGAGTAATATGTAACTTCGCTGTTCTCATAATAAAACCCCTCCTCAACAACCATTTGGTAAGGAGAAGTGCCCTGGTAAAGAAGCTCAAGCGTGTCGTTTTCAGCAGAATCCCCTGCCGCCCAGCCATCCAGGCTGGTGTTTGGCGCGTATACCTCAACATACTCGCGGTTGTTGTCAGTGCCCTGCGGATTGTACATGACTTCGCTTATGTGCACTGCAGAGGCTGCGGCAGACATGGCAACGAGCATGGCAAGGAAGATTCTCATAGAACCAGTGTTTCTGGCCTGTTTAAACTGTGTTTCTGGCCCTCTTCCGTAATCCTGCCTGAACTTACGGACATCGTTTGCAGCTTTTCGAAAAGAACGCGCATGTGCAGGCATCCATACTACAAATTTTCCGGCTCAGCCTGACGGTTTTGCAGCGCCTGCTGTATCAAGCTCAATTTCGCTTGCCAATAGGCCGCTCGACATGAGGTACTCTGCAGCCTTTCTGGTGTCCTCGGGGGTACTGCCGCCCACAAAGATAATCTCGCGGCCGCCCTCTTCTGTCAGCTTGATAAGCGCTGTGTTTTCCTCAAAATAATTATCTGTCCCGCAGCCAACGCCCATGTACTTTTCCCAGGCAAAATTCT
>CAZFZC010000053.1:1245-7592 GCA_964523155.1 uncultured Methanosarcinales archaeon | reverse complement strand
CTTCTTTCTGATACCCTTCCTTCTGTTTTTTAGGGGATTTGCGCTTTATGCTGCAGTGGGGGCCTTCTCGCTTGTCATGGGGCTTTTGTTTAATTTCTTGGTCCTTGGGCTCGAGAGGCTTGAGCGAAGGCATCACATAGTCGCGGGAATCCTTGTTCCGCTGCTTGCCCTCCTTGACATTGCGCTGATACTTGGCATTGCCGAGCACCTGAACAGGACGCTTCTACTAAACATGCAGTTCAACGTCGCAGGGTTCATCCTGCTGTTTGTAGCGCTGTTTGTCACGCCCTACCTGCTTTCTGTCGTGCTTGGCCGACACAAGATATAAACAGGCTAGTTCAGGTGCCCTGCGATAAAGCCGGTTATCATCTTTATCATCATTGCCCTGTGCTTCGGGTCTGTGTAGTTGTGGTCAGCGCCCCTGATTTCCCTGAGCGAACAGTCCCTGATTAGTCCTGCTGTCTTTCTGCTCTGCTCAAGAGGCACTGACTCATCACAGTCGCCGTGCACAATCAGTGTGGGCACACTGATTTTCCCTGCGATTTCCCAGGCGTTGTTTTTCCTGAAGTCCGCAAAGAAAGAGTAGTTTATCCTGAATTTTCCTTTGCTGTTGGTGTAGAACGCAAACCCGTCATGCTTCCACTTTTCCAGCGCGCCCCTGCCCCGTCGCATTATTTCCCTGACCTCGTAGTTTGAGACAGGGGACTTGAGGGCAAGGCAGGCAAGCCTGTCTGTCCTGGATGCGGCAATCATTGCTGCAAGCCCGCCGAAACTTGAGCCCATGAGTGCGACTTTCCTGCCCCGGACAAAGTTTAGCGCGCTCAGTATGTCGTCGACTGCCTTTGACACAGTAATATCCTCAAGCCTGCCCTCGCTCTCGCCGTGGCCGAAGAAATCAAAGCGAAGCGTTGCTATCCCACGCCTGTCAAGGGCCTCCTGCAGGGCAGTGTATGTGCCTGAATCCTTTGAGCTTGTGAAGCCGTGGCAAAGCACTGCAATAGACTCTCCCCTGCCTGAGAGTATGGCACGCACCCTGTTTTTCTCCGAGTCGTGGAACCATACCTTGTGCATGGGCAGAGGGAGTCCGGCAGGTTATTAAGGCTTGCGGTCGACGGGCTGCAATGTCCCTGAGATATTTTCTTGCACTGTTGCGGGCTGCTCATGGATTGGGGCTGCTGCAAGGCAGGCTTCCCGTGAGCCTGACAAGTCTTTTCCTGTAATCCTTTGATACCTGGCCCATGCCCAGTTTGGCTGTAGACTTTGCCTCGCAAAGGTCACTGAGGGCGTTTACGTCGCGGACGGGAAAAGCTATGACATGAATACATGCTATACCCTGTTCTATGATGACCCTTACGATGACTTCAGGCGGAAAAAAAGAACCCCTGGCGACTTTGAGACCGGGACTGTTGCACGGTATGTCAGAGGGCAGACTGAGTTCCTTGTCATCTTCCTTGGCAGCTGCGTCAAGCTAATATTCTACTGCAGCCAGAAGCGCCGCAAGAAGATAATGGGCGCACTTTTGAGGTTCTGTAGGGTGATGGAGCCAAAGACTGAGGCAACTGCCTGATTGTTTCAGGTCATAACGCAAGCGGCTTGCCCCCTGCATGCCGTGTTCCTTGCATGCACGCGGCTTCAGGAGTGCCCAAAACTTTATAAAAGGCGCAGGATTACGAAAGAAAAAAACAAAGGGTGGTAAATTTGACAATTGTGGGCTTTAACTTCACAAGGATATGCGCAGTCAAGGAAAAGAGCGTACAGGGCAAAATCAGCATCAGCAACAAGGTCAAGATAACAGATGCAGTGCAGGCTGACCTTGCGCTTGGCAAGGACAAGCAGCAGGGTGTTAAGTTCATGTTTGAATATGTCTCAAACTACGAGCCCAAGGTGGGAGAGATAACCCTTGAGGGGGACCTTCTGTACCTGGCTGACCAGAAGACTGTCAAGGAGACCCTTGACCTGTGGAAAAAGGACAAGAAGCTGCCACAGTCGGTAATGGGCTCGGTGCTTAACACAGTCCTCATGAAATGCAACATCCAGGCGCTGATTGCCTCAAGGGACGTCAACCTGCCGCCGCAGGTCCAGCTCCCGAAGGTTCAGGTAAAACAATAGATTTATGTATTCTTGGATTTTTCCCCTCTTAAAATGGCTGTCATAAAACTCAAGGTTGCCGAGGCTATCCAGGACGACGTGAACAAGGGAATCGTCAGGATAGACAACAGTTTCATGCTCCAGATAGGCGTGCGGCCGGGCGATATTGTGGAAATCGAGGGCGACAGGAAGACCGTTGCTGTTGCTGACCGTGCGTATCCCGGCGACATCCAGATGAACATCATACGGATGGACGGGATAATCAGGAGAAACGCAAAGACCGGGATAGGCGAGACTGTAAACGTCAGGAAGGCTGATGTCAGGGAGGCAAAGAAGGTCGTTATCGCCCCGGCACAGAAGGGAATTGTTGTGAGGGCATCCCCGGAGCTTTTCAAGCGGGGGCTCCTTGGCAGGGCGGTTGTCAAGGGAGACATTGTGAGCCTTGGGGGAAGCAGCCGCAGGCGCTCAACAATGGAGCGCAGCCCGTTTTTTGACGATATTTTCTCAATGATGGAAAACGAGATAAGCCAGTTCGGCTTCTCGGACCTCAAGTTTATTGTTGCAGACGCAAAGCCTGCCCAGGCTGTAATCATAAGCGAGTCAACAGAGGTTGACTTCAACCCCGAAGCAGTTGAAGTCACTGAGGATAAGGTCCTGGAGGTGACTTACGAGGACATCGGCGGGCTGTCTGAGGAGATTAAGAAAATCAGGGAGATGGTTGAGCTTCCGCTCAAGCACCCGGAAATATTCGAGCGCCTGGGAATTGAGCCGCCAAAGGGCGTTTTGCTCCAGGGTCCGCCCGGAACAGGAAAGACACTGCTCGCAAAGGCTGTTGCAAACGAGACCAACAGCAACTTCTTTCTGATAAACGGGCCTGAGATAATGAGCAAGTTCTACGGCCAGAGCGAGGCAAACGTAAGGAAAAAGTTTGAGGAAGCCGAGAAGAGCGCCCCTGCAATCATATTCATAGACGAAATTGACGCAATCGCCCCAAAGCGCGAGGAAAGCTACGGCGAGGTCGAGCGGCGGGTTGTTGCCCAACTTCTGGCGCTCATGGACGGACTGAAAAGCCGCGGCAAAGTTGTTGTAATTGCGGCAACAAACATCCCGGACAGCCTTGACCCTGCGCTGAGGAGGCCCGGGCGCTTTGACAGGGAGCTTGAGATAGGGGTTCCCAACAAGGAAGGCAGGCTTGCAATACTCAAAATACACACTAGGTGGATGCCCCTTGAGACAGACCCGAAAAGCATAGACAGGAGCCTCTCTCTTTCAGGAGTGCGCGAGGCTCTGCAGCAGGCTATTGGGAAGGCTGACAGGACTGCAATTATTGAGGCTGCCAAAAAGGAGCTCAAGGACATTGATGCAACCAACCGGAAGAAGAAGTACAACAGGCTCTTTGATGCGATAAGCGCGGTTTTGCGCAGGCACAACACCAACCAGGGCAGTTCCCTGAAGAATTTCGTCAATGACTGCCTTGACAATGTCGCAGGCAAGCTGCGCGACAGCCTTACCAGGGGAAACAGCACAGAAAATGTTCTGGGTGAGGTTCTGGATCAGTTTGGCCGCGAGACTGACCCTGTCATTCACGCGACTGCAAAGGAACGGATGCTCTCTGAGCTTGCAGAGGTCACCTACGGGTTTGTCGGCGCTGACCTTGCTTCCCTGACACGGGAGGCTGCAATGGAGGTTTTGCGGCGCATACTGCCTGACCTCAAGCTCGAGGAGGATGAGCCCCTTCCGAAGGAAATCCTTGAGAAGCTGCAGATTAAGATGAGCGACTTTCGCGAGGCCCTTAAGGTTGTAAGGCCGAGCGCCATGCGCGAGGTTCTTGTTGAGATCCCCAGCGTGAAGTGGGACGATGTTGGCGGCATGAAAGAAGTCAAGCAGGAGCTTGTCGAGGCAGTGGAGTGGCCCTTAAAACACCCGCAGTCTTTCCGCAGAATGGGTGTCAAGCCGCCCAAGGGCGTTCTTATATACGGCGCGCCCGGAACAGGCAAGACACTGCTTGCACGGGCTATCGCAACAGAGTCCAAGGCAAACTTCATACCTGTCAAGGGCCCTGAGCTTCTGAGCAAGTGGGTGGGCGAAAGCGAGAAAGCCGTGCGAAAGATATTCAAGAAAGCCAGGCAGACAGCACCAAGCATAATTTTCTTTGACGAGATTGACAGCCTGACACCCAGCAGGAGCGCATCAAGCGAAAGCCATGTCACAGAAAGCGTGGTAAACCAGTTCCTGACTGAGCTTGACGGGCTTGAGGACTTAAACGAGGTTGTAATTGTTGCTGCAACAAACAGGCCGGACATGATAGACACTGCGCTTCTTCGGCCGGGCAGGTTTGACAGGATTGTCATGGCTCCTGTCCCTGACAGGCAGTCAAGAGAGGCAATATTTGCCATACACACAAGGCAGATGCCCCTGAACGGCGTTGACATAAAAAAGCTTGCAGACAAGAGCGAAGGATACGTGGGCGCTGACATTGAGGCAGTGTGCAGGGAAGCGGCAATATTTGCCCTGCGCGAGGACATGGCTGCAAAATCAGTGTTAATGAGGCATTTTGAAAGCGCGTTTGAGAAAGTCAGGCCGAGCGCAAGCCCTGAAATTGCCAAGATGTACGAGAACATAAAGAAATTCTTCTCACAGGCCCGGGCAAAGGAGATGAAGGAAGAGAAGCCAAGCTACATGGGATAGGGCAAATTTTTTATATTCCCGTTGATATCAGTCTCCCCATGGACAAGCCAAAGCTCATAAAGTACATCTGCAACAGGTGCAGGTACAAGTTCTCAATCAAGGAAGGCTCAAAGGTTGCGCTGCGCTGCCCATACTGCGGCAGGGAGGATGTCACAGAAGACACCTTCAGCCTTGATGAGGCGATCAGGGAATCTGAATGAAGTACGTTGTCGAGCACCTCGAGCCGCGGCTGTACAAGTGGTGTCTTCTTGAGTATGCGCACATATCAGGGATAGTCGGCAGGAATAATCTGGTTTTTACCAACACAAGAAGTTGCCGGCTGCAGAAATACGGGGCAGTTGCCAGAAAGAGCGCAGCAAGCCTGTCCATGGAAAGGCCGTGCCTTCTGGACCCGTCTGCAAAAAGGGCTCTGTCCCCAGGCGATTGCTTCTCACATCTCATTTTCGGGGGAATACTGGGAGACGAACCTATGGCAGGCAGGACCGCCAGGCACTTTGCAGGATTTTCCTGCGCAAGGCGCAACCTGGGCAGGAAGCAGATGTCAACTGACACAGCAGTGTATGTAGCTAAGCAGATAATTCACGGAAAGAGGCTTTCAGGCATCAGATTCGCTGACTGTGTTGAGGTTGGCACAGGCAGAAACGAGAGCATGATCTTGCCGTTTCGGTTTGTGCTTGTCAACAAAAAGCCTCTGCTTGCCCCGGGGTTAAGAAATCTTCTTCGCAAGGGGTTTTAGGCTTAGTGCATGAAAGAAACCCTCTGGGCTTTAGCCCTTGACTACCTTGTACCATGGGCAGTCCCAGCAGTCCAGGATGTTGTTTTTCACCTTCATACACCCTGGATTTTTCACAATTGTTCCGGCAACAAAAAAACATTCCCTGCCCATATCGTTCACAAAAGCTGCACAGTCTTTCCTGACCTCTTCAGGGCATTTCCAGTATTCCCAGCAGTTCTGAGGATTCATTGTATCCAACTTTTTTACCCTGCCCACCTTCAGAATTTCTGCTCAGACCAAGTATAAATATTTTACTGAAGATTTTTATATGAGAAGGTTCAGAGGATGTTCATGCAAAGGGGGATAAAGAGGTTTTACAGGCCGAACATAATCAGCGTAAGCCTCTCGGTGATATTCTTTGGGCTCGTGCTTAAGTTTGTCCACCCGCTGCTCGGGCTGGCAAGAATAGTCCCGTGCAAAGTGATTTCACAGCCGCCTGGCTTTGGGCTGTGCCCGGCAAATTTCATGAGCGGCCCGGCGTCGCACTATCTCTTCTTTCCGGCCCTTGACCTCGCATACCAGGTTATGTATTTCCTGGTTGTGCTTGTTCTTCTTCCCTATACTCTGTCCTGTCTTGTGTTCCATGTCTACTACAGGCATATCAAAAAGGTTCTTAGGTAAGCTTTATAAAGTGCCCCTCCCACCTCCCGTAAGATGAAACCAGGCGACACGGTCAGGGTTAAGACAAAGGATTCAGTGTACGAGGGCATCCTGATGCCCAACGAGGAGTCTGATGCGCTGGTTCTCAAGCTCTCCAGCGGCTATAATGTCGGAATCAGGCAGGACAAGGTTGTCT
>CAZFZC010000053.1:0-1235 GCA_964523155.1 uncultured Methanosarcinales archaeon | reverse complement strand
AGGGAAGAAAACAAGGAGAGGGCCAGGGTCCCAAGGAAAAAAGGCAGGCCGACTGTTGCTGTGCTTCACACAGGCGGCACAATAGCATCCAGGGTAGACTATGCATCAGGCGGCGTTAGCGCAAAATTCTCTGTATCAGACCTTGTGGAGCTGGTGCCTGAGATCCGTGCTGTTGTAAATGTTGAGACCGAACTTGTCGCAAACATGATGAGCGAGGACATGAACTTCAGGGAGCACCGGCTGATTGCAAAGGCTGCTGCCAGGTGGCATGACAAGGCTGATGGAATCATAATCGGCCACGGGACCGACACGCTCGGCTACACTGCAGCAGCGCTTTCCTTCATGCTTGAGGGACTTTCAAAGCCTGTGCTTCTTGTGGGTTCGCAGAGGAGCTCTGATAGGGGCAGCACTGATGCGGCGCTCAATCTTGTTGCAGCAGCAAACTTCATAGCAAAATCAGATTTTGCAGGCGTTGCTGTATGCATGCACCACACTTCAGACGACAAGGAGATTGCAGTCATTCCAGGCACTAATGCGAGGAAATTGCATACGAGCAGGCGGGATGCGTTTTGCGCAGTGAACAATAAGCCCTATGCCCTGGTGGATTCCAGCGGGGGCATAATGTGGTTGAGAGACTACCCTAAAAAGGCCGGCGCAAAGCTCAGGGTGCTTGACAGGCTGGAGGCAAAAGTCGGGCTTCTCAAGTCGCATCCAAACCTCTCCAGCGGGCTCCTGGAATACTTCTGCAAAAACTATGAAGGCTTTGTTATCGAGGGGACAGGGCTTGGCCATGCGCCAACAAACACAAAAGACAACAGGAAAAACTATGACATACTGAAGGCATATATCAAGAAAGGGGGAATAGTTGCCATGACCAGCCAGTGTATCTTTGGCAGGGTCCATCCGTATGTATATACAAACCTTCGCAGGCTTAGAGGGATTGGCGTCATATACTGCGAGGACATGCTTGCAGAGACAGCGTTTGTCAAGCTGTCGTGGCTGCTGGGCAACTTCGGCAAGAAAAAGGCCAGGGAAATGATGGCCAAGAACGTGCGCGGAGAGATAAACCAAAGGCACATGCTGGATGATTTCTCTCTTGCCGGTCTGAACTGCCAGCCTCTGCGCCAATAGCTTTTTATATACCGCAGGACTCATTTGCCTGATGGCAAGGAAAATCACCCTGTTTTCCTACGAGTCTGCAAAGAAGGCTATGGACGAGGCACCTGACAGGGCGG
>CAZFZC010000052.1:2304-7650 GCA_964523155.1 uncultured Methanosarcinales archaeon | reverse complement strand
TTTTCCTTTCTATGATGCCGTCCAGAATCTGCTCAAACCTTCTTGGGTCGAGGGTAAGGTTGTCGTCCTCAAAGCTCACGTGCCTAACCCCGTAAACCTTCGTGAGGTGCTCAAGGTGGTTCAGGACATAAGCTGCGCTGTGTGCCCTCCATTTCCTTCCCATGTGCAGGTGGATTGAGCAGAATGTGCACCCAAACGGGCACCCCCTGCTTGTTATCATCGGCACACTCCTTGGGCTTGCATTGTATGGCCTGTTGGAAAGCCCCATGCCAAAGAGCCTGAAATACCGCTCCATGTCCACGAGCGGATAGGCAGGAAGCGGCAGGCTGTCAAGGTCATCTGTGTAGCCTTTCCTAGGATAAACCCGGCCTTTGTACGCAGTTCCGGGGATTTTTGCCAGGCTCCTTTGCTCCTTACGCCGCCGCACAATCTCGCAGAATGTGTCCTCTGCCTCTCCGAGAACGCATATGTCAGCGCCCCTCATGAGAAGCTCAATGGGTCTGACAGACGCATGCGGGCCGCCCATGACAACCAGGGCGCGCGGGAAAGCCTTGCGGGCAATCCCTGCAACCAGAAGGGCATTATCAATCTGGCTGGAGAAGGGTGACGTGATTCCGACAATGTCAGGCTCAAGTCCTGCCATAGCATCCCTTATCCTGCCAAAACCTGCCCCGACATGATAGCTGTCCCTTAGCACGGTAACAGGCTTTCCCAGGGTAAACGCGTCAAGTATTTTCACTTCAGCGTCTGTCCTATCCATTATGCTTGAGGCAACATACAGAAGCCCCATTGGGATGCTTACAGAAAGGTCTGTTCTATGGAAATATTTCCTTGGGTATGTCCACGGGGGGTTTATTAGCAGAACCTGCATGCCTGTATGGGGTTTTTGCCTGTCATATAAATCTTATTGAGCTGCGCTCACTGCATGGGAGGTAAGGATGCCTTCCATCTGGCTGCAGATCCTCTTCCAGCTGAAGTTGTCCTGGACAAACTTCCTGCCCTGCCTGCCCAGGGTTTCACGCAGTATAGCATCATGGTAAAGCGCGCTTATCTGCTTTTCCCACTCCCTCTTGGTGTCGGCGTAAAGCACTCTGTCACCGCATATTGCCATGGTCTCATTAAGCCTTGAGCATATTGCGGGCTTTTCGCATGCCATGTACTCCAAAAGCTTAAGCGGGCAGGTTCCGTCAGTAACCCTGTTTTTGCGAAACGGCATTGTGCCTATGTCCATGCTGTTGACATGCGCAGGCACCTCGCTGTAGGGCACGTTGCCTGTGAAGGCCACTATGTGTTCCATATGGTTATCTCTGACAAACTTCCTGTACTGCCGGAGGTCAGCCTCGCCACCGACAACAAGCACCCTGATTTTGTAGCCTTTCAGAGCCCTGACAGCAAGAAGCATAGGCCGCAGGTTTACCCACTCGCGCAGCGCCCCGACATATCCCACAACAGTTCCCTTGTGCCTGTGCTTTCTTGGCCCAAAATGCTTCGTGTCAACACCGTTTGGCACATAGGTGTAGTTGTAGGCTGAAATTCCCATGCTGCGAAGAAACTCCCTGGCAGTTATGGTAACGTGAGATGCGAGTGAAAGGTTTCTGGCAAGCATTTTCCTGCCTGCCCAGCCTGCAATCGGCCTTAGAATCGCAGGCACCTGGGGGCTTGTCCGGATCATGTCAGGCAGGTCGTCTGCCAGGTCATAGACTGTCTGCACCCCCAGCCTGGCAAGCCTTTTTGCGGCAAGATAGGATATTACAAGACTGTTGTACGACAGGTGGACATCAACAGTTTCCGGACGGATTTTGTCAAGTATTTTTCCAACTGCACTGTATGCGAAAGCCTTCTGCAGCAGGATGCTCCTGTCCTTCACAGTGATGTAGTGCAGGCTAACCTTGGCAGCAAGCTCAGTGTTCTGCAGAGTGCCCTCATGCTTCCAGCTGTCCCTGATGCTGATTAGGGAAACCCTGTGGCCGCGGGCAGCCAGGTGGCAGATGAAATGGTGCAGCCTTGAATAGGGCGTTTTCTGGATGTCTATTATTGACGTTATAAGTATGTGCACAAGGCCCGGGTAGGCTGTGGTTATATAAAAAATCTCGCTCAAGAATTGGATTTTTGCCAGGCATCAATTATCCTTTCTGCTGCCTTGCCGTCGCCGAAAGGGTTTGTCCATTGTATCTTCTGCCCCATCATCCTGCGGGCGCACGCAAGTATCTGCCCGGGGTTTGTGCCTGCAAGCATGTTGAGCCCGGCGTCTATTGTTTCCGGCCTTTCTGTGTTCTCCCGGAGCGTGACGCACGGCACCTCAAGGATGCACGCCTCCTCCTGCAGGCCGCCAGAGTCAGTCAGTATTATCGCGCTTGACTCAGTCAGGCAGAGAAAATCCAGGTAGCCAAGGGGCTCTGTAAGCCTGACCCCTTTTGGAGCGCCTATTTTGAGCCTTTTCATGTTGTTGACTGTCCTGGGGTGTATGGGGTATATGACCGGCATTTCCAGATTGGCGGCAACAAGGGAAAGCCCTTCAAGAATTCCCCTGAGGCGCTTTTCATTGTCAACATTTTCTGCCCTGTGGGCTGTGGCAACAGCATATTTCTTCTTCTGCAGCCCAAGCCTTGCCAGGGGGCTTGTCTTTTTGCGTGCAATCTGCAGGTTCTGCATACAAGCGTCAACAACAGTGTTTCCTGTGTAGTGCACCTTCTCTGCGTCAATCCCTTCGTCCTTCAGGTTTGCCATGGCATCTTTTGTCGGCGTAAAGAGAAAGTCAGATATGTGGTCTGTTATTATTCTGTTTGTCTCCTCGAGCATTGTGAGGTCATGGCTGCGAAGCCCTGCCTCGTGGTGCCCAACAGGTATCCTGAGCTTGTTTGCGGCAAGGGCTGCTGCAAGCACGCTGTTTGTGTCGCCCTGGACAAAGACTATCTCCGGCCTGTCCCCGGAAAGAACCCCCGTAATCTGGCGTATCATCATCCCGACCTGTTTCCTGTAGGGCTGGCCCCCTACGCCCAGGTTGTATTTTGGCTGCGCAATGTTTAGGTCAGAAAAGAACTGCTGGTCCATCTCGTAGCTGTAATGCTGGCCTGTGTGCAGGATGAACAGCCCAAGCTTTCGCTTCTGGCACTCCCTTATGAGAGGGGACATCTTGATTATCTCAGGCCGTGTCCCGATGACAATGGCAATCATCCTCTGGCGTCCGCTGCCGCTTTATTTAAGATTTGTGAATCCGCAGGTTTCTTTGCAAGTTCCATCATTGGCACCTCATGGCCAGGTTATGGGCAGGACATTTGGCATGGAAGTGCCGTGCCTGCTGCCAGGGGGCACGGCCGCGCAGAAAAGCACCCATTCTCGGTTTTATCATGCTATTGAGAGTTTCTGCCAAAGGCCTTCTGTGATAGCTTCTGCCAGGCCACTCTCGACGCAACTGCTTGTGTCGCAACCCTTTTGTCCGCCAGACAGGAATGTTCTTGTGCAAAAGGGGAAAAGCACCCTTGCCGCAATAATCTAAGACTGTCTGATGAAACCGTTCCTCTGCATCAAACTCCGTGTCTGCAACTATTGCCACAATTCTTCAGCCAAATGGGGCAGGGTCCACTATTTTGACAAGTTCACCGAACCGCTCAATCCCAACAATAAATCCCAACAATACAAAGGCAGAAAAGCGCCCTGCTTATATTTCTAACTTGCAAAGAAGCCGGCTCTGCAAAAAATTTTAATATCTGCTGTGCATACCCCCTCTGTATGGAGCAGGCCGCTAGTGCAGTGCAGGGATGCAGTGGTTGTCTTCACTTTGTGTAGCGTTAGTTCTGGTTTTTGCAGTCTGAATGCCCCCTGGCTCTCTTTGTGCTTCTGCAATTCTTCATTCCACAGTCTCTGCAGTGCGGACCGGGCTGATAAGGGCAGTTTCTGGAGCAAAGTCTTTGCCGCTGTGAGTGGTTTTCTTCATTGCTCATGGCACGGGTTCTGCTCTTGAGCCGGCTGCGCCGGCTGCTGCCGAAATATTCTGCCGGCGGTCTTTGCGCGGACGGAAAATGCCGCGGTTATTTTGGAAAATAAGACTGGGCCCTGACACAAGGTCAGAGAATGTGCAAGGGCAAGACAGCACAACTGGCGCCTCTGCAGCCCCAAAAGTCTGCAGGAATGGCGCAGGTCAGAACAAACTCTGGAGGAAAGGTGGTTAGCATGAAGATAGGAATACCGAACGGTTCATTGATTGACCAAAACAGGGGCGGGCTGAAAAGGCTTTTGGACAATGCCAGGATTTATGTGGATAACCTGGGGACAAATGCACCCGCCCGGATTAGCAATATACCCTGGCTGGACGCCATAACAGGCAGGCCCCAGGAGCTGCCCGGCCTTGCTGCCCAGGGCTACTGCGATATTTTTTTCTGCGGCAGCGACTGGGTCAGGGAATGGGAGCTTATGGGCAAAAAAAGCATTAAGCTCTTGGATTTGGGCATAGGCGGGGTGTCACTTGTCTGTGCGTCGGGCAGTCCAGGCAGGAGAATGCGCACTCTTGCAAGCGAGTATCCCCGCATTGCAAGGGAGTATCTTGCAGACTGCCTGGCTGCAAAAGGCCGGGCTCTTAACCCCGACGACATCCCCATTGTCCCTGCAGGCTGCGAAATCCCGAAAGACGGGCCTGTTGTGGTATCTTCATTTGGCGCCACAGAGGCCAAGGCATACAGCTCTCTGGTTGACGGCATAATCGAGGCGACGCAGTCGGGCTCAACCCTGAGCAATTACAGTCTTTACATTAAGGAGACTGTCATGGTTTCTGAGTGCGGACTGTACATGGCAGAAAGGGCGGCTGAGCCGGCGATGATGAAGCAGGCAGATAGGGTAAGGATGATGCTGCAGGGCGCAGTGAATGCCAGGGACACAGATATTGTGCTCTTCAACGTGCCAAACGGCAGGCTGGATGAGGTCATAGAATACATACGTGACAGAAGGCTGTTTGCAGAGGAGGAAACAGTCAAGCCGGGAGCGCTTTTTTCAGAGATAACACTGCAGCTTCCAACAAAGGACAGGACCCGGCCGCTGGTGGATATCATAGGCGACCTGACTGACATGGGCGCCTGCTCTGTTGACGGCGTTGCGCTGAGCTATTCTGTGAAATGATGCACACAAGCCTTTTAGAGGATGAGAGTGGCTGGCCCATGGCCATTTGTTGCAGGGGGTATGGACTCGCCGGGATTCCCAGAGTGCGCGAGCGCGATGGGTGCCGAGAATCAGAGATTCTCGAGCATTTCAAATCCCAAGGGTTCTAATGGACTCGCCGGGATTCCCAGAGTGCGCGAGCACGATGGGTGCCGAGAATCAGAGATTCTCGAGCATTTCAAATCCCAAGGGTTCTAA
>CAZFZC010000052.1:0-2204 GCA_964523155.1 uncultured Methanosarcinales archaeon | reverse complement strand
TGGACTCGCCGGGATTTGAACCCGGGGCATCCGCCTTTTTCAGCTTTTTGCATGCGAAGGCGGCACTCTGGCCGGACTGAGTTACGAGCCCGCAGGCGTCAGTGAAATCATTGTGTATAAAAACCATGCGGTTTAGGCAGAAGATGGCGGTTTTGGCCTGCCGCAGGCTGCCATTTCGGCCGCATTAACTTCTGAAAGCTGAATTTTTTGCCTGGCCAGTATTGGCACGCTTATTTGCAGTGCAAAGTTCTCTCTGAAAAACACCAGAAGCTACTTGTTTCTTATTTTTCAAACAATGCTCAGCCGCACAGAGATGATGTTGCCATGCTTGCACCAAATTTGCCACGGACAAGGTTCTTGACTTTGCTTATTTTAGACTACCTGCCTTTCCTTCCCTTGAGCGCCATCTCTCGGGTCAGCTTTGTTACATCCTGCTCAGTCTTCTCAATCTTTGCATATATCCTGTAGACTGAGTAAAACAGGAACACAATGGAAATGTAGACCAAGGCATCTATGCCCCTGCCAACCCCCAGAATCTTCTTTGGGATGACAGTCACAGAGGGAAACCACACGACAACTGCAATGGATGTCCAGATGACTATCCACAGGGCAAACTCCCAGAGGCTTTCAGTGTTTTTCCTAAACCTCAGGTACGACCTGCTTATGGCAAAGGCCGCAAAAATCGTTATCAGTATCTGCAAAAGCATTTGTATCTACCTCATCAGCTTTTTGAGCACGAGCTTGGCAACAATCCGGAACGCATTAAGGCTGCTTTGGCCGTGCTTTCTCGAGTATTCAGTGTAAATCGGCTTGATTGGAACTTCACAAAACCTAAGCCTGTTTCTGCCGATTTCCCGTATTATTTCGCTGCTGACTTCCATCCGGTTTGTTCTGAGCGTTATCTTCCTGAGCGCATCCGCTGAAAAAGCCCGCATCCCGGACTGCGAGTCAGTAGTCCATACGCCAAAGAGCATGTAGGTGATCAGGTTCAGCCCGAAATTTCCAATCCTCCTATGCAAAGGCATGCCCCTGGGCCTAATCAGCCTTGAGCCTATCACAACATCAGCCCTGCCCTGTGCAATCGGCTTAACAAGCCGGCTGATGTCTGCAGGGTCATGCTGGCCGTCAGCATCCATCGTGACAACAATGCCTGGCTCATTTTCAAGGGCAGCAGCAAACCCTGTTCCAAGCGCGCCTCCAAGCCCCCTGTTTATCGGATGGGACACAACCTCTGCGCCAAGGCCCGTTGCAATTTCTGCGGTTCTGTCAGAGCTTGCGTCATCAACAACAATTATGTCCCTGTAGCCGTTCTTTTTTATAGCCTTAAGGACACTGCCTATCACCTTCTCCTCGTTGTATGCCGGAACCACGATGCAGACTTTCATTTTGCGTACAGTGAGACAAAAACCAGCACCAGCCACAGCCAGGAGGCTGCAAGCATCCGCCCGTCTTTTGCTGCAAGCTCCAGATTTGCAGCAATGTCAGGCCTTTCCCTGATTAGGTGCATGTACCTGAACAGGCCGTAGAGGACTGCCGGCAGCGTATACATCATCTCGCCCTTGAAAAAAGTGTAAAACCCGTAGGAGAGCACAAGCACAGCCAAGACAGCAGATATAAGGTGCATCAGGACATCGCTGTTGTAGTGCAAAAATACCTTCCTGTGCTCAGGCGCGCGGGTGCCCAGCTCACGCAGCTCACCGTATCTCTTGCCAAGGGCAAGCAGCAGTGCAAGGAAAAATGCGCACATCACAAGCCACGGCGAAATCTCTACGCTTATCAGCACCGCCCCTGCAGCGCTCCTTATGACAAAGTTTGCTGCAACCACTATGACATCAAGATAAGGCTCCTTCTTGAGCCAGAGGGTGTATGCAGCAGAAAGTGTCCAGAGCCCGAGCACTGCGGCAAGGAACTTAAGCGAAAGGGCGGTGGCAAGTGCCAGGGAAAAGCACAGGAGCAGCCCTGCAAGTACTGCCGCCGGCCGGACGCTCACCCTGCGCGACGCAACCGGCCTGTTCCTTTTGCCCGGGTGCTTCCTGTCCTGCACCCTGTCCAGTATGTCGTTGACAATGTAGCCTGACGAACTGGCCGCGCACAGGGCAAGGAAGCCAATGGCTGTAATTAGCAGGTCATTGGCTGAAAATAGCCTGCCCGCAAAAAAAATTGCTGTGAATATCACAAGGTTCTTGTACCACTGCTGCGGCCTC
>CAZFZC010000051.1:5997-7725 GCA_964523155.1 uncultured Methanosarcinales archaeon | reverse complement strand
GGAGCAGGACAGCGTGCGCAGCGCTCGTTATTCTGTTTATTGTTGTCCTTGCCCTGGTGCCTTTTGCCCTTGTTGCAAACACGCTTGTTGAGGAGAGCATCAACCTGCGCGAGCAGTATTTCCAGAACAGGCTTGCGATTTTTGACTGCACAGAGGCAGATTCCGGCGGGCTCTGCCTATTCCGGGACTACCTCTATGAGAACCTGAGCGAGGAACGGATACAGAATGCGGTTGTCTCGTTTACAAACTGGCTTATAGGGTTTTTGCGCGCAAGCCTTGCGTGGCTGACAACTGGGGTAATATCATTTGTCCTAAGCCTCTACATAGCGTTCTTTCTTCTTGTGCGGGGGGATGCCCTGGCAGCCAAAATCAAGGGCAGCCTTGCGCTCAAGGAGAAGCATGAGAAAAAGATATTTGCAACCCTAAAGGACACAACAGTGGCAGTTGTGTACGGGAGCTTGGCAGTTGCCCTAATACAGGGGCTTTTTGCAGGATTGGGCTACTGGCTCATTGGCTCATACAGCCGGGCTGCGCTTCTGGGAATGCTTACGGGATTTGCAGCACTAATACCTACCATCGGGAGCAGCCTTGTGTGGTTTCCGCTGGGCCTTTACAGGATAATTGAAGGCTACGTTGCAGGCGAAAGCGCGCTTATCGTGCGGGGCATCATACTTCTTGCCTATGGCGGGCTGTTCATTAGCCTAATCGACAATGTGCTAAAGCCGTGGATAATCGGCGACAGGGCGAAGATCCATCCTGTAATAGTGCTTCTTGGTGTCCTTGGAGGGCTTAAGCTTACAAACAGCATCATAGGGATTGTCATCGGACCATTGATTCTTGCAACAACAATCCAGCTCATTGCCTTCCTGCGTTCGGAGAGGAAATACCTGTAAAATGATGCTTAGGGTAAAGACACTGGCAATATCAACCGGCAACCCGCTAATCGCAATAGTCAACTACATAGACGCCCAGAAGCTGGACTTGCACTACAGCGACAGGATAAGGATTAGGGCGCAAAGGCGCGAGATTGTTGCAATGATTGACATATGCAGTTCAAACGATCTGCTGCTCCCGGGCCAGATAGGGCTGTTTGAGGAGGTCAGCACTGCCCTTGATGTGCATGACACAGAAACAGTCAGGATAAGGATAGAGGACAAGCCGCGCAGCCTGCATTACATAAAAAACAAACTGCGCGGAAAAAAGCTTACTGAACAGGAGATACGGGAAATTGTCCGCGACATTACAAACGACAGGCTGACCGAGGTTGAGCTTACCTACTTTGTGGCAGCGTCCTATGTCCATGAGCTCACTGACGAGGAGACAGTTGCCTACGCGCGCGCAATGGTTGGCACAGGGGAACGGCTCAGGCTTCGGGAAACGCCTGTTTTGGACAAGCACTGCATTGGCGGGGTGGCCGGCAACCGTACGACAATGATTGTGGTGCCTATTGTTGCTGCCCTTGGCCTTTGCATACCCAAGACAAGCTCACGCTCCATAACAAGCGCAGCCGGAACAGCTGACACAGTGGAGGTTCTCTGTGATGTGGCCTTCCCACTGGACAAGATGAGGCGCATTGTTGAGAAGACCAAGGGGTGCTTTGTCTGGGGCGGCTCTGTTTCCCTTGCGCCTGCAGACGACAAGATAATCAAGGTCGAGCACCCTGTTTCGCTGGATCCCGTTGGCGGGCTTATCGCAAGCATACTTGCCAAGAAAAAATCAGTTTCAGCC
>CAZFZC010000051.1:0-5987 GCA_964523155.1 uncultured Methanosarcinales archaeon | reverse complement strand
AGCCACGCATGTCATAATAGACATTCCCGTTGGCAGGGGGGCAAAGACAGAAAACAGGGCAAGGGCACGGATGCTTAAGGCCCGGTTTGAGCGGATAGGGAAGCGCATGGGCATGAAGATACTGGTAGTCATAACAGACGGGAGCCAGCCTGTCGGCAACGGCATAGGTCCGGCGCTGGAGGCAAGGGATGTTCTCTGGGTGCTCCAGAACAGCCCCAAGGGCCCTCTTGACCTCAGGGAAAAGTCCCTGATGCTTGCAGGAAAGCTGCTGGAGCTTGCAGGCGCTGCAAAGAGCGCAGGGGGAAAGAGGCTTGCAAGGGATGTCCTTGAAAGCGGCCGCGCATACAGGAAGTTTGTGGAGATTATCAGGGCGCAGAACGCAAAGGCTGTGTTTCCTGAGCAGATAGGTGTTGGGGCCTACAACTGTTCGGTGAGGGCAGAGCAGAGCGGGCAGGTTTCACATGTGGACAACAAACGGATAAACAGGATTGCAAAGCTTGCAGGGGCGCCCCATGACCCCATGTCTGGCCTTTACCTGCATGTTCACAGGGGCTCGCGCATTAAAAAGGGGGAAAAGCTCTTTACAGTGTACTCAAACAGCAAGGAAAGACTAAAGTTTGCCCGGCAGTTTGCCCGGCAGTACAGTGCAACAGAAATCAGAAAGGGTGGCAGAAATGGATGAGATTGCAGATGTGCATGAAAAAATCAGGCGCCTGGCTGATAAGCAGGAGGAAATAATTCTTCGCCTCAACCAGGTAATAGAGCGGGTAAATGAAATTCCGCGCGACTTCAAGGAGGCGAGGAAGAAGCTTGAGAAAAGGACCGTTTACCTGGAAGAGGATATCGAGCGTCTGAAACACAAGGCCAATGTGCCTGACGAAGACATATAAAGTAAGGCATATAAAGTGCAAGGTTATTTATAACACCCGGGCATCCTGCAGTGTTATGGGAACAATCACTGTTCTTGACCAGTCGCTGGCAAACAAGATAGCTGCCGGAGAGGTCATTGAGAGGCCTGCATCCATTGTCAAGGAGCTGATTGATAATGCGCTTGATGCGGGCGCAGCAAGGATACTTGTCAGGCTTAAGGACGGGGGCAACAGCGAGATATGTGTTGTTGACGACGGAGCAGGAATGGAAGGGGACGACCTGGTTCTGTGCACCAGGCGACATGCAACGAGCAAAATACGGACACAGGACGACCTCTTCGCAATACATACGCTGGGTTTCCGGGGAGAGGCTTTGGCCAGCATTGCAGCAGTAAGCACTGTTGAGATAAGGACAAGCACCGGCAAGGGAGAGGGCAGGCAAGTGGTTGTCAGGCAGGGGGTTGCGGGAAAGATTATCCCTGCTGCAATGCCCAGGGGCACAAGCGTACGGGTTTTTGACCTGTTCTGCAATGTCCCTGCACGCAAAAAGTACCTGCGCAAGCCTGAAACCGAAGTAATGCAGGCGACTCTGCTTCTCACGCGCTTTGCCCTTATTCATCCTGAGAAGCATTTTGAGCTAAAGAACAACGACAGGTTGGTTTTTATCTGCCCGAAGGCATCAGATATGCTCTCAAACATCGCCCAGATCTGGGGCAGCCGCACTGCCAGAAGCCTGACTGCAATTCATGCAGAGATGGCAGGGGCAAGGGTTGGTGGCTTTGTGAGCCTGCCCGGCAGCGCGCGGCGCGACAAAATGAACCAGTGCATCTACATAAACAGAAGGATGGTCCGCAGCAAAAAGCTCAGGCAGGCAGTCTATGACGGGTACCGCACCTATCTTACAGCCGGAACCCACCCGCTCTTTGTTCTTGACATATCAGTAGACCACGGCCGGACAGATGTCAATGTCCACCCGCAGAAGACATATGTGCGGCTGGAAGATGAGGAAGGAATTATCAGCCTAATACGCTCAGCTGTCGGCTCGGTGATGCGCTCAGGAAAACCTGTGCCTGCAAAGCCCCCTGCCGTGGAGATGGATTTGCCCCTGTCAAGCTACGGGATGTCCAGGGAAAGGCAGACATACATTGCCCCGGAGAAGAAGCGGGAGTTTCGTGTGCTTGCCCAGGCGCTCAAAACATACGCAATTGTGGAGTTTCCTGACAGGCTTGTTATTGTTGACCAGCACGCAGCACAGGAACGGGTCAGGTACGAGAAGTACCTTGATGCCTACGGGAAAGATTCTGTGAAGACACAGGCACTTCTTGAGCCAATAGTGCTTGAGCTCTCGCCTGCGCAGGCTCTGGCTGTCAGGACGAGCACCGACCTGATTTTGCGGCTGGGATTTGGCATCGAGCTGTTTGGAAAAGACACCTTTCTTCTTCGCAGCTGCCCTGTAATCTTTGACAGAATCCAGGGAAGAGACATTGCCCTTGCAGTAATAGATGAGCTAAGCGGGAAGAGGACGCTTGATGCAACTGCTCTGGAGGCAGTAATCAGGAAGGCCTGCAGAAAGAGCATAAAGGCCGGGCAGGCACTGTTGCCAACAGAGCTTGCTCAGGTGATTGAAGCGCTTTTCAGGTCAAAAGAACCACTGACATGCCCCCACGGAAGGCCTACAATGGTCTCGTTTTCAGGCGCTGATCTTGAGAAAATGTTCAAAAGGCGCAATTAGCCTAGTAGTTCTTGCTGAAGAAAAGGGTTGCGGTTGCTGGTTCCTGGCAGAGGACGCATTTTTTGTTTTTGGGCTTTTTTTCTCCCAGGGGCTCGCACCTGCTGGTTGCACCCCCAGTCTGTGCCTTTATCTCCTCCTCGCATGAGGCCGTGCCGCAAAAGTGAGCCCTCACAAGCTTTCTCTTCCCTATGCTGTCAAGAAATCCGTTCCAGTCCTGTGCATCGACAATGCTATTTTCCAGAAAATCCTTTGCCCTTGCATAAAGGCTTTTCTGGATTTCATCCAGAAGCTCTGAGCTTCTCTTCTTAAGCTTTGCAAATGGCACAGGCTCCTTTTCTCCTGTGTCGCGGCGGACAAGGACTGCCTGGTTCTTTTGAACGTCTTTTGGGCCTATCTCAACCCTGAGAGGAACGCCCTTCATCTCCCAGTCGTTGAATTTCCACCCGGACGAGTATTCCTCCCTGTCGTCAAGCTCTGCGCCAAGCACTTTTGCGGCTTCTCCTGCCTTTGCAAGCACCTTGTCGCGGGAGTCCTTGAATATTATTGGCACAACCACTGTTTTTGTGGGCGCTGCCCTGGGCGGAATGACAAGGCCACGGTCATCCGAGTGCACCATTATCATTGCGCCCATGGTCCTAGTGGACAGGCCCCAGGAGTTCTGCCAGGGCACATGCTCCTTCTCGTCTTCGCCTATGTACCTGATGCCGAAGGCCTTTGCGAATCCCTTCCCCAGATCGTGCGATGTGCCGAGCTGAAGCGATTTTCCGTCAGGCATGAACCCCTCTATTGTGTAGGTTCGAAGGGCGCCGGCAAACTTTTCCCTCTCTGTCTTTCGCCCCATGATGACCGGCACTGCCAGCAAGTCCTCAACGACCTTCCTGTACTCCTCAAGGAACAGGAGTGTTTCCCTGTTGCATTCCTCTTCTGTCCTGTAGACGCAGTGGCCCTCCTGCCAGAGGAATTCCCGGCTGCGGATGAGCATCTTAACATCCTTCACCTCCCAGCGTATGATGTTGCACCACTGGTTGAGCCGCAGAGGCAAATCCCTCCAAGACCTTATCCAGCGTGCGTAGCTGTGGTACATTATAGTTTCCGAGGTTGGCCGGAGCGCAAGGCGCTCTCCTGTATCGTCGTCCTTGTTCTGGACCCAGGCCACTTCAGGGGCAAACCCCTCTGCATGCTCAGCCTCAAGCCTGAAGAAGCTTTCAGGGATGAATGTCGGGAAATAGGCGTTTTTCACTCCCCGCTTCTTTATGTTTGCGTCGAGAAAGCTGACAATGTTCGACCAGATTGCGTAACCAAGGGGCCTAATTATCATGCATCCCCTTACCGGCGCATAGTCGCAGACCTCTGCTTTGGTTACAACCTGGCTGTACCACTCAGAAATATCTTCAGACTTGCGAACTGTAATTCCCCGGTCTTCCATAAAAAAAGGAAAAAAAGAGCTTATTTAAAGCTATCGCCGCATCATCTTTGCCCTGGAGACATCGCCGTCCTTGTCAACGAAATACAGGTAGCCCTTCTCCTTATTGACGCCGGTTCGTGCAACGACTTCCTGCCTGGCCCTTCCGCTTTTCTTCCCGCGGCTCATTTTGGCTTTGGCAATGTTTCCGTTTTTGTCAACAAAGTAGAGAAATCCCCTTTCCCTTCTAACTCCAGCCTTTGCAATTTTTTGTGCCACTTTATTACCTCCATAGAGTTTTGGCAATGATGCTATGAGCGGCAGTTTATATATTTAATTATTATACCGAGAAAAGATTTAAATACCCCCCTGAAAACTCCCAATCCCATGGGAAGCACATACTTTTCAAAAAGGTACCGGCCGGACACGTCAAGGTACAGGAGAAGGAGGCCAAAAACGTTTCGCAGCCCCGAGCACGCCCGGCAGTGGGCTGAGAAAAACAAACTCGAGAATTTTGAGGTTATGCACACAACATACAGCACTCCGGCAAGGACCAAATACGTAGTCAAAGCCTGATTTCTCCCTTCTGCCATACGCGGACAACAATCCTTGATACAGACTCAATGTCAGGCTGTCCGCCCTTTCTGAGCCTGCCTAACTTTGCTGCAAGCTTTTCCAGGAAGGAGTCCGGGTCTTCTTCTGAGATTTCAAAGTGCCTCCTGACAGAAGGGCCAAGCGCCTCCAGCAGTGTGCAGGCAGCCGAAACAGGATCTTTCAGCTTGTCAGCGTCCAGCACACCAAGAAGGGCATGCCTGTCCTCATCGTTTTCCCTGTAAGGGTACACGCCCGGCGTATCTATCAGAGTAATGCCGCTGCCAGCTGCAATTTTCTGCATGCCCCGGGTGTAGCTGCTGATGCTTGATGTTTTTGCTTTCCTTCTGCCGGCCATTGCGTTTATAAGCGAGCTTTTGCCGGTGTTCGGATAGCCGGCAACAGCAGCAGTGACGTGTTTTTTTCTGGCAGTTTTTTTTATCAGTCTGCGAAGAATGGTTGTCCCAAGATGCCCCTTTGCACTGACAAAAGCGCATGGTGAAAGGCTCTTTCTGTATGGCAGAAGGTCTTGGGGCCTGGCCAGGTCGCACTTGTTTATTGCGTTGATTATCGGCTTGCCCATGCCCAGTGCAAGGCTTTCCATCTCAGGGTTTCTTGTCATGTCGGGAAATCTGGCGTCTAGGACCTGTATTACTATGTCAGACTGACCCAGCACCTGCCTTACAACCTTCCAGAAGTTTGCCATGGAAAAAATAGTTCAGGCTTGTTTATATTCTTTTGCCAAAAAGGGCAGTGCGTTTGTATGCAGGCAGAGCCAGGTGCCTGCATCAGGCTATAAGCCTGCAGCGCGCCTTCACCTGTCATTTATCCCTGCCATTTATCACGCGCTCAATTGCCCTGTCCACCTCATCCCGGGGTCCTTGATTTTCTTCCAGCATGTGCGGCACATAGAACATCTCATCCTTTATCCTGGCATGCACCTCAGCTGCGTTTGGCGGCTTTTCAAGCCTGCCTGGAAACACAGAAAGCCCGTCGTCTGCAAACCTTGGAAGGACTGTGACCCTGACGCATTCCTGTAGGCAATGCACAATTATATTGGTTGCGTGCGCATTGGCTGCCTGGAAGACTGCCTGGGAAGACAGCCTTGCGCAGTTCAGAAGCATCAGGCTGTCGTCCATAGACAGCTCTGCAAAATCAGGCGCGGGATGGGTTATCTCAAGTGTTCCCGGCGCCGGAGCGCTTTCTTTCTCCCTGAGCAGAACCCTGTCATTTGAATATATGCCCCTGCCCGTGTTCGGTATGCCAAGGCCCTGCTCAATGTAGGCTGCAAGCTCTGCCAAAACAGGGTTTTCAAGTTTGGGAGCTTCTCCTGTGATAACTATATCCCTTGCGTCCTTTGGCTCGCGCGGGATTATGTGCACAAGGAAATGGG
>CAZFZC010000050.1:0-7891 GCA_964523155.1 uncultured Methanosarcinales archaeon | reverse complement strand
GCTGTCATGTTCGTCTGGCTTATATTGAGGTTTGCGCACGCAAAACCGTTAATGTAGAGAGTGAAGTTGCTTCCTGCGTCAAGCTCCATCTGTATCCCCAGAATGTCTGCGTCCGAAGGTATCCCGTCTATGAACCTGGACAGGTTTCCCTGGCCTACAAACCCCCCAAAGTATACGTAACGGCTGCGAAGCCCCTCTGCTGCGCTTGACAGGAAAATTCTTGCCGCTGTCCCCTTGACAGGCCTGCTCTTCTCTATCCCGGTTATCATGCTCTTGTAGCTTGCAAGCTCCTTGCCTTCGGGCTTGGGCTCGCTGTATACCACGTCGCCGCCGACCACAAACGAAAACCCGAACCTGCCAGGTATCATGTCATGGCTGATGTTCTTTGCCAGGGACTGCGCAAGGCCTGTTTTGTTTGTCACCCAGAAAATGCCAATCTGCTCAAGCACAGTGTTGTCAAACTCTGTGATGTTTTTGTTCTGGATGAGTATCTCAAGGTAGCTGTTGTTAAGCTCAGTCACCTTTGTCTGGGCCAGAAGCGAGATTATGTCCTGGGAATAGGCGTTTATCTGGGTTCTCGGCTGCGTGGTGATGTAAATGTTGGATACAAGCATGAGCCCTGTGAAGAGAATGAACAGTGCAAGTATCGCATCAAGCGTGAAAAAATACCCTTTCATGCCCATGCGTACACCACCGCCTTAACAGTTGTCCTGTTGTAGACGAATATGCGCGTGAGGCTCACCAGGTGCTCATGTTCCTCATTCAAAACCTGTGGCCTGCCCTCGCCGTCCAGGCCGACCGACGGCTCGCCGATGTGGGTTATTCCTGCAGGCGCTATTGGATTGTCGTGCCTGTCTGTAAAATAAATAACATACTCGGTCCTGGGCGACAAATCGAAGAGTTCCTTGCTCCTGTCATAGGATGACACTGTGAGGTTGTAGAACTGCCGCATTTTGGTTGCGTTCAGGGTGCCGTCCTGGCTCAGGAGCCCGATGCGCTCAACTGTTGCATTTGTCCAGTTTGCCGGGTAGCCCTCATCTGCTACAGAGAAGCTTATGGTCCTTGCGTCAAAATAGACATCAGTCAGGGTGTCAAGCTCCTGCCTTTCGAGGTTAGGGACAAAGTGGTAGAACAAAAGGAGCACTATTGTGAAGACAAACACCCCTATTATAAAGTCCATGTACCATGCCTGCGCTTTAGTTGAGATATACAGCACCCCCTTCTTTCCTGACAGTGTTTTTGCCCTTCTGTATATCGCCTGTCACTTTAGGCAGCCGGAACTCTGTGTATGCGCCTGTTCGGGCTGCGGTTATCTCCAGGTACCCTGAGACTATGCTTATTGTATAGTCAACACTGTTGTGCTTCTGGGGCAGCTCAAACTCCCGGCTGTAGCTGTCCTTTGCCTGGGCTGCGGAAAAAAGCTCGTTCTGCACAAAGTATCCTATGTCCCGGATTGCATGCTTTTCCTTCTTAAGCACCAGGCTCTGCATGTTCTCGCTTATCCCGTACAAAACCGAAAGCACAAGGAGGATGCAGACTCCAAGAAGCACTATGAACTCGTTTGATACCTGGCCCCTTCCCATTATCCTATGTCTGCCTTGTGGTGATGTTCACTACATTGTCGTCTGCCGCAATCTCAATGTACTGTATGCCTGGTTTTGTGCTTATGTTTCCTGTGACATTTACGCTGCAGTAGGCTGCAGGAGTGTCAGCCAGAAGCTTTCCGTAGTTTATTGTGAAGTATATCTCATTGTTTGCAACAGTTGCGCTGTGGACGCGCTGGGGCATGTACACCTTGAGCGTTGTCTTTGCAGGCTTGCCGATATAGTATACTGTCTCTGCGCTGTCAGCAATTTTTCTTGCTATGTTTTCAGCCTGCCTCATGCTTACCTGGTTGTTGATTGCCTCCTTCTCCCTGCCGTAGAGCACGAGAATGGGCACGATAAGCAGCAGGGTGAACCCAACAACAAGCATGTATTCCATGCTGACCTGCGAGCGCCTTCTCATCCTTCCTGCATTTGGATTCCAGGTATTTAAGCATGCGTTACCATTGGAGAATGGGGCCTGGCAGGGTTTGGTGTTCTCATTCCTGCATGCTCTGGGTTCATGCAAATATTTTTAAGCAGGCAGCGCGGCTGAAGTTTCATGGCAAAGGTGGCACTTCTCAAATGCAGCTATTCAGGTATTGGCAACAGCCTTGCCCGGGGCATCAGGCTTGCCGGGTTTAGGCCCAATGCAGGCAGAAACGTGCTGCTCAAGGTTAATCTCCTGACCGGAGCCGGGCCAAAGAAGGCTGTAACCACCCACCCTGCAGTGGTTGAGGCTGCAGTCAGGTATTTCCAGGGCCATGGCTGCAAAGTATCTGTGGGCGACAGCCCCTGCCTGCAGAGCGCAGGAACTGTAGCAAAGGCAGCAGGCATCGCAGAAGTGTGCCAAAGGACTGGTGCGCGCCTTGTTGAGCTTGACTTGCCGGAGGAAGTCAAGTATAAAGGCACGCTTGTGCACAGCCTGGTTCTCTCAGCCAGGCTCAGGGAATTTGACCTGATTGTGAACATGCCAAAGCTCAAGACCCATGCGCTTACTGGCATGACCGGCGCAGTCAAGAACATGTTCGGCTGCGTTCCGGGCAGGAACAAGGGGTTCTACCACCTGCGGTTCACTGACAGGGTGCTTTTTGCAAAGCTTGCTTATGACATCTGCTGCTGCATAAGCCCTGCCCTGACAATCATGGATGCTGTGGTTGCAATGGAGGGCATGGGCCCTGGCCAGGGCGTGCCCAGGGGCCTGGGCTGCCTGATAGTCTCAAAAAGCAGCTTTGCAGCTGACATCGCAGCAATGAGGCTTATCGGGTTTTCACAGAACGAAAACCTGATAACAAGAGTGTGCCCGGGCGCCAGGGCGGGCACCAGGCTTGTGGGCGATTCTTTTGAGCCGGCCAAGAATTTTGTCCGCGCAGGCAGGGGGGGCCGGCTGGAGAAGCTGTGGGACTTTCTCTTCGGCTTTGCTGACTTCACGACAAAAAGGCCCAAAGTCCTGAAAACCTGCACAGGCTGCGGCGACTGCGCGCGTGCATGCCCTGCAGGGGCAATCACTATCTTGGGCAGGGCAGAAATCGACTACAGCAGATGCATTAAATGCTACTGCTGCCATGAGGTCTGCAGGTACAGTTCAATGGTCCTTTCCCAGGCAATCCTGGCAAGGGCGCTTTGCAGGGCCTGCGGAATCAGGTAACGTGGTCCTGCCAGATCTTGACTGCAAACTCCCTTGTGTCCTCAGGTGTTCTGGGCGGGCTTGTGTCAAGGTAAATGACCCTGCTGCCCCTGGTCTCGAACAGCTTTTTCAGCCAGCCGCTCTCATACCTCAGGCCGAGTTTCCTCTGGAACACCAGGTTCTCAAAAATCGCATGGTCCTTCTTGCCCCTTTCCTGCAGCCTCCGTATCGCCTCTGCAGGCTCTACCTGCAGTATCAGTAGGATATCCGGCGAGTTTTTGATTGCAAGCCTGTTTCCCGGAAGGTTCAGGATGTCTGCCAGGTTCATCCTCTCAAGCTGCACAGGCTGGTACACGACGCTTGTGACAACCCCTCGCTCCTGCAGTATTATCTTTCCTGCCTGGCGCGCAGGCAGAAGGAGCTTGCGGTAGAGTATCTCCCTGTCAAGCGCAAATGCGTGCGCAGTAGTCAGCCCCGAGTATTTCCTTTCGTTATCCCTGACAATCTCCTCGCGGATGACTTTTCCGACCATTGAGAACGTAGGCTCAGAAGAGCATATAACGTCATAGTCAGCCACCTGGGATAGCTCGGGAATGTCGTTTGTCTCCTTCCAGTATGCGCGAAGGTCGAAGATGCGCCTGCCAGTCTTTTCAAAATGCTCCTTGAGGGCATTTATCACAACACCCTTGCCAGCGCCGTCCAGCCCGTCGACCATGAGAAAGCAGCCCATCATGCCGGGGGATGCACCTGATTATTTTAATGTTGCGTCCCGAATATGTGCATGGGCAGGTACGATGTCCTGTAAACATCGAAGAACTCAATCAGGCGGAAGCTCTCTACCAAATCCATGTAGTCCTTTCGCATCTGCATTATGATATATCTGGTCCGGGACTTGTCCCTTGCCTCAATGTCAACCTCAATGTCCCAGTCGCCAATGGTCTTGTGTGCCTGGACAATCTCCCTTGTCTGGACCAGAAAGTCTGTGAACTCCCTCTCCCTTGCTGTCGTCAGGTTGTGCAGCTTGAGGAGAAGGCGTGACCTGCTGATGCCAAGCCTGTCAGTGTTAAGCGCCCTTCTGTAGCCGCGGATGATGTTTCTCTTCTCAAGGTCAGTGATTATGCGTTTTGCAGTCCGTGGGTTGAGGCTGCACTGGCGGGCAATCTCAGTCAGCCTTGCTCCAGGCGTAAGCAGAAGGGTTCTTGCAACACCAAGCTCAGCCCCGGAGAACTGGTCAGGCTCCCTGTCTCCGCCGATTATCCACTCAAGCGCTTCCTCCTGCGGCCTGTGAAGGTAAAGCCTTGGGAAGAGGTATGTCACAACATTAAGTGCTATCTTGTAGTTGTTGAGCGAGGGCTTCAGGGTAACAGTCCTCTTGAGCTCCTTGTTGAACCTTGAGGGGTTCGGGCATGCGAACTCAACCACCAGATCAAACTCCCCTGTAAGCTCGTACACTGCTGTAACATAGGCATTGGCAGACAGCTCTCTGAGAATCCTTTCCTTGTCCTTCTCACCGATATAGCCACCCTTGAAATATACCCGGAAGAGAACCTGGCCGAAATAGGAATAGTCAAACACGCAGTACGCAGGGCCTAACACGCCGTCGCGCTCAAGGACCCTCTGGCTGTACTTAAGGCGCTGCGGGCTCTTTCGCATCTTTCTTGAAAGCTCGCGCAGCCCTGCCCTTGCATATTCTGACATATAATAAATAAGTGTGCTGTCTGTTTTCCTCATTTTCACCACTATTTTTTTACTTTTATTTATTTTTTTCCTAATTTGTGCATAAAAATAAAAATCGTCTGCCAGCAGGCTTAAATACAGGTAAGGCCATACTGTAAGCCATGAATGGTTCGGATGTTTTTGAAATGGTTTCCGGGATATATTTTGGCCATGTGCTGCCCAGGTTGTTTGGGCATGCATACAGGACAATAAGCCCCCGGCAGGTGCCTGCGGGCGAGGAGAACGCCCTGCTTGAAGGCGGCACAATGCTTGTTGGCTATGACGGCAGGACTGTTATAGAGAACCTTAACAATTTCCTTACCAGGACAAAGGGCCTTGGTGAGCCTGCCCAGGTCAGCGGAATAGAGGATATTGTAAGGGAGCTTAACAAGCCTGTTGGGAACAAAAGCGACAAGACCCTTGTGTATTCGCACAGCGAGAACGGGCCTGGCGGCCTGCTTTACAGGCTTCCTGCGCACCTTAGGAACAGCTATCCGGGAATTGAAGTTGACAGTCTTGTGGACAGGCTGCCGCAAGATTTCATGTCTCCTGACGGCCGGGTTGGAAACGAGCACATTGGCTCAGGGACAACAGCTGCGCTTGCAACAACCAAAAAGTATCCCATGGGCGTTGTCCATGCAAAGAAGACAGAATACATACTGGGCGGCCAGGTTGTGGATTTCTGGAACGGCCTGGTAAGGCAGCGGGCGTATGCAACAGGATACGACCCTGAAAAAAAGGCCCTGACTATTGAGACAGTCCGCTACGACGCAGGCGGAAAGGAAGAGTCGCGCTCTCAGAGGGAGATGCTCTTTGAGGAGAGGGGCAGGAGGCTTTTGCCAAGGGGATATACCGGACCGCCCCTTGAGATGGACCACGAATCCCACAGCAGCGTCTATGATTTTATCAGGAGCAAGGTTGACGAGGCTGGCCCCCTGCAGAAGGAAATCCGCCTTGACATGGACTGTGCAAGAAGCCTCATTTATGGCAGACAATGTGCCTAGCAAGCGCCGGGGCTTTCTGCATGAGACACTGGTGCATCTTCTGCGCAACCTCCCTGTATGACGCATGGGCTGTCTTTCCTGTCCGAAGCGGGATGATGTGGAAAAGCTCCCTCAGGTTGCAGGCGAAAAGCAGCCGCTTCTTAAACCCCAGCGGCACAATGTACTGCGCCTCGTCAGGAAACCTGCCCGCCAGTTTTTCATAGGCATCCCTTGCAGAGTCCATGCAGCTGGTGAAATCATCTGCAAGCCCTGCCTTGCCGACTGCTTCTGGCACAAGGTAGCCGTGCCTTGCAGTAAGCTCCTGCGACACCTGGGTTGCCATCCTGTGGCGCTGGATGTCCCGGAACGCCCCGTAGTCCATCATGATGTCAAAGGTGTAGCCTGCAAGCTCAAATTCCCTGGGCACCCTGTCAAACTTTCCCCTGCCTGCAAGGATTCTGTCAATGAAGCTTTCCTTCTCTTGCATGCTCATCCTGCGCACTTTGTTCTTGGCTGCGCTGTAAGGCATGTGCGAGCCCCTGTAGATTAACGCTGACACTATTCTGTCAAGTGCATCCCGCTCGTACTCTGCAAGCACTACAGCACTTCCCTTCTTTTTGGGCTTGTCAGGGAGCATGCCTGCCCTGCGAAGGAGCCTGTGTGTCCTGTCCAGGTAATTGTTGAACTCAGTGTATTTCACAAGCGTGGGAGTCACGCCCAGGGCGGCCTGCCTTATCTCCATGCCGATGTTGTTCATCTCTTCCAGGGGATGGGAGAGAAGCTTTGTTATGGCATGCTCAAGCTGCCTTGCATTCACAGTCATGCCGAGGTTTGTCTGGACAGAGACAGGCAGCAGGTACCTGCATGCGTCAAGCGCCATGTTTTTCAGGCGCATCTCATGGAGCTTTTCGGCAGCGCCATTGCGTGGCACAGTTTTCCTGAAGTGCTCAAGCATCAGGGGAACAAGCCTCTGGTAGGCATCCATTATGCTGTCTGCCGCCTCAGTATACTCCTTGGCAAGGCTGCTTTCCATTATCTTTCTTGGCTTGTAGTAGGTGTTCTTGTCAAACACCTGGTATCTTGTGGACTTCTCTGTGTAGGATGCCAGCCTGTTGTCCTCAATAACCTTTGTTGCGAGTATGGATACGCCCTCGACTGCAATGGAGAGCACAGCGTGCTCGGCAACAGAGCTGTGGCCGTAGCCGACAATCCACTTCTCGTGAAACTTCCTGCTTGTATCCTCGCTAAGCTCGGATGCAATAGCATCGAACGGCTCAGGGCTCCTTGAGCACTTGGCAAAGGCAACAGCAACAACCTCCGGCGGGTATCCCCTCAGCGTGTATATTCGTCTTTTTATCATGTAAAGGGGAAAACCCGGCGCGTTTTTATAGTTTGCCGGGCATGTATCGAAAGATTTATAAGATGCGGATATCAAAAGACTCCAGCATATTTGTGCCCAGGCCGTTTGGCACTTGGTCATGCGCAGGTGTATTCATGAAAAAAAGAGGCCAGGTTTCGCTGTTCACGTTTCTTGGTATTGTAGTCCTTCTTGTGCTTGCAGGAACGCTGTTTTACATCCGGGGCATGGGTGATATCACAGTTGGCACGGCAAGCGCGCAGAGCGTTCGCGAGGCAATAGAGGCCTGCCACGACAGGCTTTCTGTGGAAGGCGCGTACAGGCTTGCAGGCCACGCAGGATACTACCCGCTTCCTGACCTCTACACGCAGATTGGCCAGTACGAGGTTGTTCATTACTATTCGCACAACGCAGACCCTGCGTTTCAGGCGCTCACAAAGGCCCAGATAGAGGCGTTCTATGCTGACTACATCGAGCAGAGCATGCCAGTATGCGTAAACAATTTCCAGGCGTTTGAAGACCTGAACATGGAGATAACTGCAGGCGTCCCCAGGTCCAACGTCTCTATTCAGGACACAAACGTTGTTGTCTGGCTCACTTATCCGGTGAAGGCAGGCTACGGCGG
>CAZFZC010000049.1:7566-8185 GCA_964523155.1 uncultured Methanosarcinales archaeon | reverse complement strand
ATCCCGGAAGTATGGTGCCAAGCCCCTCAGGAGCTGCGAGTGCTCCCTGATTTGGGCAAGGTCATTTTTTGCAGTATCTTTCACATTCTCATTGTGCAGGTCCCTGTCATACTTTACAAGCCAGTCCAGTGTATCCTCCATGCTTACAAGCAGGCGCCTGGCTGAAAAGTTTAGCATCTCTGATATGTCTTTGCTGTCAAGGCTGGTCTGGCCCAGTTCCTCCAGAAACTCGCTTGATACGAAAGCCTCGCTCCAAGGGACCCTGTCCTCGTAGCCCCTGGCGTATGTGTTAAGGGCCTCTACTGCCTTGGAAATGTCTTGACTGCGGTTCTTTTCCACAGACCTGCGCAGGATTGAACCATCCTTGCCCAAGAGCCTGTACTTCGCGTTAATATCTTCTGTCACCTGTCTCTGCAAGGCTTCCATAACATCTTGGCTGAAGACCACAGTGTCGCAGGGGAGCCGCCTGCCTATCGGCAAATCGTTCTCAGAGTAATAGCTGTGGATAAGGAAGAGCGACCTCTGGATATGCTGGAGGGCAAGATAAAGCTTCCTGTCGCCGTTGGCAATGCAGTTTTCTGTGACTGAAACCACAAGCCCCTCGTAGCCTATGCTCGCA
>CAZFZC010000049.1:5191-7556 GCA_964523155.1 uncultured Methanosarcinales archaeon | reverse complement strand
AGTCATTTGGCTCGCTGCATACAACACTTGCCTTGACATTTTTCTCAGACAGGTATTTCAGGCCTTTAGCAGTTGCGCGCAGGCTGCCAAGCGCCCCAATGCCTGGAAGAGACAGGTCTCTTATCAGACTTGTCAGGTCCAAGTCCTCCTTTTCCTGGCTCCCCCCTGTCGAAAAGATAATGAAATACATGCCTGTCCTGGGGTCAAACTGCTTCTCCCCAAGGTCCATAAGGTTTGCTCCCTTGAGGATCTGCCAGTAGTCCCACATACGGCCAGAAAGAACAATGTACCGCCTGACAGCCTCCTCACGGCCGGTTCCGGTGATGTCCTTAAGAATGTCATCCAATTTTTCGTCAGAGGCATCAAGCGAGAGCGCTGTCACCAGGAAAGCGTTGGCACCTATAGACATTGCATGCCGCTCTGTATAGCCATGAAAATACAAATTATCCAGCAGTCCGCTGTTGTAGAGGGAGCTTTTGCCAATACGCTCAAGGCTATCGAGCTGAAATATGCATCTGGGAAGATTCTGTCTTTGCCTTTGCATCCTTGCCTTCACAGAATCATATTCCGCCTTTATCACAATGTCAGAGAAAGTGCCTGAGACCCTTGCAACCTCCTTTATGTTTGTCAGGGGCTTTTTTATATACGGCACGCTTGCCAGAAATTCCAGCTCAAAATCAGACATCGCACTACTGACCCGGCCCTCATGCTTAAGCCTTTCTGCGCTCTCTTCAATTTTTTTCACAAGGCCGTCGTCCTTGTCCGCCGAAAGTTTTCGCCTTTCCAAACCAGCCCCCCAAAAAACACAAATATGCACTTCTTATTTAAGCTTTTCTCTACTTTGCAGAAATGACAAAAAAGCAGGCTTCCATGCGGGCTGCGGCCTTGGCAGCATTTATATACCTGCGGCGCTTCCAGGTGAATACAGAGGTGGATAACATGAAGCGGACATTAATCTTTGCAGTCTGCCTGGCCATTTTTGGCTGCAGCCAGGCAGGAATCACGAGCTTTCAGGAGTGTGCTGCTGCAGGCAACCCTGTAATGGAAAGCCACCCCAGGCAATGCATGGCAGACGGGCAGGTCTTTGTTGAAGCAGCAGACAGCAAACAGCTCTGCGAGTCTGCAGGCGGTAAGTATGATACGGACTTTGGTGAATGCACCGGCATTTCGGCCGGGGTCTGCGAAAGCATTGGCGGCAGGTTTGATATGTGCGCAAGCGCATGCAGGCACGACCCGGGCGCGCAGGTTTGCACAATGCAGTGCGTCCAGGTATGCTACATTAACCAAGACATACCCCTTGAGGCACCAACCTGCACAGAAGAGCAAAAGCAGGCTGAGGTCTGCACAATGGAGTACAACCCTGTCTGCGGAGATGACGGGGTTACTTACAGCAATGCCTGTGAGGCCTGCGCAGGAGGCAAGGTGGATGCATACATACCAGGCGAGTGCTAGCCGAAAACCTCAGAAGAGCTGGCAAGGCACGCCGCCCTTGAGAAATGCACCCAGGGCACAGTCCTCGGGGATGCTGTTTACAACGAGAACTCAAACACCTGGAGGTTCCCCTTTGAGCCGTATGAGCCCAGGCCCGGCTGCAACCCAGCGTGCGTTGTATCAGACGACCTTTCCGCTCTGATAGACTGGAGGTGCACGGGGCTGCTCCGGTAATGTTTCATTTGAAAATGCTGAACCTCAGAAAAGGGCAGGGGCTGATTTTTGCAGCCAACATCGTGCTGATACTGGCTTTTTCAGTTTTGTTTATCTGCAAAAGGAACCACGAGTTCCTGATTTACGTTGCAGTCATTGCCTTTTTTCTCCTGCTGATTCTGGCGACAAACAGGCGCGTGCACTATGAGAACACAGTGCTTTGGGGGCTCACGCTGTGGGCAGCCATGCACATGGCCGGGGGCGGGATAACCATCGGGGACAAAAGGCTCTATGAAGTCATGTTAATCCCTGTTGTTGGCGAGCCTTATATGATTTTCAAGTACGACCAGCTGGTACACATAATAGGCTTTGGGGTTGCAACGCGCCTCATGTACAGCCTGCTGCAGCCGTCAATCGGCAGGGCCAGGCAAATCTCGCTGCTGATAGTTGTGTGCATGGCAGGTCTTGGAGTCGGGGCAATAAACGAGATTGTGGAGTTTGCGGCAACAGTCCTTGTGCCCAGCACAGGAGTAGGCGGATACGAGAACACGAGCCTGGATCTTGCCAGTGACCTGGCAGGCGCGCTTATAGCAGTATTTTTTATCAGAAGAGGCATGAAGCAGCCTACTTCATCTCGCTCATAGCATGTATCAGGTCAGTTGAGGAAAGCATCCCAACAACCCTTTCGCCCGAGAGAACCGGAAGGCGCTTTATCCCGTGC
>CAZFZC010000049.1:0-5181 GCA_964523155.1 uncultured Methanosarcinales archaeon | reverse complement strand
TCTGAGCCGGCATCCACGGTTATGAGCTTTTTGCTCATTATGTCTCCAACACTGACAAGCTTTGAGCTGACGCCCGTTGCAACAACCTTCCTGACAATGTCTGTCTCTGTGACAATCCCGACCGGCTTGTCACCGTCGCAGACTATCAGGCTGCCTATGTTTTTTGCAAGCATTGCGTTTGCAGCCCTGTTTACAGGCTCGTCCCTGGGCACTATTATTACGCTTTTCTTCATCCAGCGCGATACATTGTCAGGCATCGCCTGATTTTCGGAAACGCGAATTTATATTTTTTTTGTTTTGCACCCCCCAACAACCCAAGGCCTCTACACCCAATTCTAGCAAACCTTATTAATATTGTAATCATTTCCAGGCGGATGGGCAACTGGGGTAAGCGCAGGATTCTTGCTGTTGACGACGAGCCTATGTATCTTCGGACACTGGAACGGCAGTTGGGGGCAATGGGCTACGTCGCGCTTTGTTCAGGCAGCGCAAAGGAAGCCCTGGACCTTTCAGACGAGGCAGACCTGATACTGACTGACCTCAGGATGCCGGAAATGGACGGGCTTGAGCTCCTCAAGGCCCTGAGGGAAAAAGGCAGCAGCAAGCCTGTGATATTTCTGTCCGGGAATCTTGACATCCGTGATGTCAACGAGTACTGCGAGCACGGATTGAAAGCCTACCTCATGAAAGGGAAGAAGAACATGCATGAGTCCATGGACTTTGCCATACGCCGCTCCCTGCGTGCCGTCTACCCTATTGACACGAGGCAGGGCAAGATGAGGCATGAAGTCCTTGTGCTTGACGACGATGCGGCAATAAGCAGGGTGGTGGCACATACCCTTGAGAGCGGCCTCTACGGGCCGCCGGCCTTTGAAAACCTTCCCTGCGTATGCCATATTGCGCACACAACCGAGGAGGCTTACAGGATTGTCCGGCAGAACAGGATAGCGCTTTCGCTGATAGACATCAACCTCCGGGGCGAGAAGGAACCGACATCCTGACGCATATAAAAAACAACTACCCTCACATGAAGAGAGTGATATTTTCAGGAACAGGCAGCAGTTCAGAATATGATGCAATGCTCTCTATTGGAAGCATCCACAATTATATCACCAAGCCTGCCAACACAGACACAATAGCAGAAGTCGCTGATGCCCTCATTGCGCAAAGAAACGCCGGTATTTGCCAGGGGATGGGGGCCGGCAGCCCGAAGCTTGTCATCATGGCAGGAACCCACGGCGTTGGCAAGAGCACAGGGGCTGACATCCTCTACATAACCCACCCGTATGCGCAGAAAATTATCCCTGTGACCACCAGGACGCTTGAGGAAGGCAGGGTGAACGGCGAGGACAAGAGGCATGTCAGGGAGTCAACACTTGAAGAGAACCTAAACAATTATTTTGCAGTCATAGACCA
Source organism: uncultured Methanosarcinales archaeon (assembly GCA_964523155.1). GTDB lineage: Archaea > Nanobdellota > Nanobdellia > Woesearchaeales > DSVV01 > CAYXZQ01. Next base: position 3,765 of record CAZFZC010000049.1, on the reverse strand, counting down.
CCCGAAGGGATACAGGATTGCCTACGAAAAAGGCGCAATCGAAAATGCCATGGAAAAAGGTCTTGACCCTGTCGTGTGCACGACGACCCTTGACGGCCTCTTTGCACTGACAGGATATGCAAGAAAAATAGGGGTTGACACACTTATTGTGTACGTCAAAACTGACCCAGATACCCTTCTGAAGCGTACAGAGTCCAGAAGCAGCCTGGCTGAGCGGACCTATGAAAGCGGGTTTCTGGCAGGGATTGAGGAGGAGTTCTGTATGACGCTGCAAAAGGAGCTTTCACCTGTAGCATACGTGCACAACACTCCGCCATCCCTTGAATCTTACAGCATGCAGAAATGGGACACGTTCAAAGAGCTCGAATGCCTTGTCAGGAATGCAGCAAACACAATTCTCTTGCACACGCGAAGGCCAAACCCGTTCTAGTAGTCCATCGCAAGCCTGTGCTCGGACATTGTGTAAATGTATTCTGCAACCTGAACCATCTGAAACATTATTGCCTGCTCCTGGCTTCTGTAAAGCCTGTACTGCCCTGAAGCCTTTATCAGAAGGTTTCGCTGCTGGGCTATACGCGCAAATGCCTCTGCGGAAAATTTGCCTCCCAGGTCCATGTATGATTCAATAGTTGATTTTGCAAGCTGGATGTTCTTCTGCATCCTCCCGCCCGGCCTGTGCATTTCAGCCAGTACTATCCTTCCGCACTCTTTGAGGCAGTCGCATATTTTGTCTGCGAAAACGATTATTGCATGGGCTGCCAGAGTCAGCTTCGGGCCGCCCTGGCCCTTTGTCTTGAGGAACCTGACGCAGTAGCTCAGGAGCTTTGTTATGCTGTTGTGCTTTTCCTCAAGGGTCTGAAGAAGAGGGGAATCGCCCCGGGCGTAGCCGGTCTCGAAGTCACTGAACATGTCCTTAAGCAGGAGAAATGACCTGCGCAGGAGGATGCGAAAATTCTCTTCCGGCATTTCCCCAACCACCCTGACAACGCACCTGTTCTGCCTCTGCTCAATGACCTCTATCCCTATGAGCCGCGCAAGCTCCTCGTGTATGACTGAGATAACTGTCCGCTTCTCCTGCAGCCGCAGATGGGGGACAAGCTGGTTTGAAAAAGTTATGCGCACCTCATCGTACCCAAGCTTGTACATTGTGCGCAGATAATACATTATAGATGAGCGGTCAAGCCCCGAAACATCAATATCAACGCTTTTATTTTCCGAAGGAAGCTCTGTGGCTATCCTCAGGCCCGCCACATCCTCAGAAACATCTAGCTCATCGCCCTTCTTTATCCTGTTCTTCCTCACCCAGCTGCTCGGCAGCGACACTACCAGGGATGAGGGGCCGTGCTTGACCACCTTTCTCCTCATTGCAGAGCGGGGTGCACTGACGCATATATAATCTTTGTGTTATCAATGTATATCTGCCAAAATTATATATATGCATATATATAATATAGGCTTAAAAATATATATGCCTTCATCCCAGGTAAGGGCATGGCTAAACCAGGCAGAATACTTATTGCTGACTACAACCCTGATGTTGCTGACGCAATGAAGTGCATCCTTGAAGGCGAGGGGCACACAACAGAGATAGTGGAGACTGCAAGAGAGGTCAGGGCAAGGCTTGCCCAGGCATCCTACGACCTTGTTCTGGTTGACGAGATTCTGCCTGACATGCGCGGAAGCGACCTCATTGACAGCCTTAAGGACGCACCCTGTCGCTTCGCGCTGTTTAGCCTTTACCCATACAGATACATCGGGAATGGGCATGCCTACAATATTATTGAAAAGCCGTTTACAAAAGAGGATTTTCTAGTAATTACCAGGAAGCTGCTTGCCTAGCTACCTGCGGCGGATGATGCTGCGGACCCTGCGGCGGATTTTCATCTCCTCAATCTTTTCTCTGGATGAGAAAAGTGCGCCTGCAAGCAGCAGAACAGCAAGAGCAGTACCGGCAATGACAATCAGCATGCCGCGGCTTTTCCCGCCTGTGACGTGGAAGGAAAAGTCGCTGTCTGCGATTTTCCCGTCGCCGTAGGTTACGCGGGCATAAAGCCTGTGCATCCCTGCTGCCGCGTTTTCAGGTATATCAAAAGTCCTTACAAAGTTGGCCTGGGTTTCCACTGCAACAGTTTCGCGCTTGGAGAGTATTTTCTCATCTTTATCATTGAGTATCCAGTAGTCAAGGAACACGTCAAGCCTGCCCTTGCTGCCTACATTTATCAGCTTAACAGAGGCAAGCAGCTCAGAGCCCGGAGCTACCTCGCGGTAAAGGTTGGGTATGGTGACAATTATGTCAAAAAGCGAGTTCATGACAGTGACCTGCTCCTCTGTCGCTGTCTTTGAAACCAGGAAGCCTGCGCCTGCCTCCAGGGAGGTGCCCGGGATTTTTGCCGCCAGTGTGTAGGTGCCTGGCTCAAGCGTTGGCGGAACCGTGACATGCGAAAAGTACACGCCGCCGGCAGTCGCGTTCAGGGTTGCTGTAGTCTCAAGATAACTGCGCCCCTGGCTGTCCTTAACAGAAAAGAGAGCCTCTGCGCCAGGTTTTAGGCCGGAATGGTTGAGCAGAAAAAAAAGCTCATCGCCTATGCCGACAGTTGCATAACTGTCAGGTATCTCAAGCTCAATGAACGCCGGGCTGCTGAGCACAAAGCCAAGCAGCGCCATTAGCCCGGTTATCGTATTCATGGCTTTTCCACCTTGTCAAAAAAGTTAAAAATCTTCTCGAGCAGCTCCTCCCCTCTTGTAACAGGCGAGAACGCCATAACAACAACCCTGTTTTTTGATGCAAGCTCAGTTACCTGCCTTACAAAGCGCGCAACCTTATTGACGTCGTTATATATCAGGAGGGTTGAGAGCGCATCAATAAGCAGGTACTTATCTCCCTTAATCTCCCTGATAAAGGCCTCAAGGGCAGTGTACAGGTACTCCAGCTTGTCAGGAGGGATGTGAACAACGTCTTTGTCAGTGTCCTTTGTAACGCAGTCGACAAAAAAGATGTTTTCGGGATTTATTTTTTCGGCTGACAAAATCTGCGCCACGCTCCTCTGTGTCTTGTTGAGGGACACATAAATGCCCGGCATTTCAGAAAGGCCCCTGACTGCAGACACAATCTCCTGCTGCAGCCTCTCCACCTCTGTTATGACGAGCACAGATGCCATTTTACCCGAGGATTTTGCCCACTCTGCCAACCAGGTCGGCCTTTGTGAAGGGCTTCATGATGTAGTCTGAAACCCCTGCCTTCTGCAATTCTGCAACGCGCTCCTCTGACACTGGGATTGCAGAGAGGAAGGCAAACCTTGAAGCGACCTTGCCCCTGAGCTTCTCAAAGATATCCCAGCCGCTCATGTCAGGAAGCATGATGTCGAGCAGCAGCAGGTCATACTGGCCTGCTGTTGCTGCCCGAATTCCCTCGTTTCCGTTGAATGCAAGGTCAACGCTGTGGCCCTGCATTTCCAGGATTATCTTCACTGCCTCGGCAGTGTCATGGTTGTCCTCAACATAAAGTATTCTACCCATTTTTTTCCTCCGCCTTGACAGGCAGCGTAAACATAAACTTTGAGCCCATGCCAGCTTCGCTTTCCACCCAGACCCTGCCTCCCTGCAACTCAACCAGCTGCTTTACAATTGAAAGGCCGAGCCCGGTCCCTCCGTACCTTCTGCTGATTGAGGCATCCACCTGGAAAAACTTGGTGAACATGCTGCTCATCTTTTCTTTTGGGATGCCTATGCCGGTGTCCTCAACTGTCACCTTGACAAAGTCGCCCT
>CAZFZC010000048.1:0-8222 GCA_964523155.1 uncultured Methanosarcinales archaeon | reverse complement strand
GGAACTTCCCTGACTCAATCCTGCTTATCTCAAGTATGTTATCAATCAGAATCTTAAGCTGCCCGCAGTTCCTGTGTATGGCATCAAAGCTTGAGAGCTGCTGGGGGCTGAGGTTGTCTTTCATGTCTGCCAGTATCTCAAGGGGGGCAATCATCGCAGTAAGCGGCGTCTTGAGCTCGTGGCTGACGATGTTAAGGAAATTGGCCTTGGCGCGGTCAAGCTCCCTTAGGTCCTTGTTTGCCTGCTCAAGATCCTCCATCATGTTCATGACTGCAGTCTTAGTCCTCTCCAGCTCGTCAATAATTCCGACAAGCTCCGACTCCTTGTCTGCCACCTTTTTCTCAAGCTCCCGGGCATGCTTTTTCTCAGAGACAACCAGCTTTTCCTGAAATGTCCTGAGGTTTTTGGCCATGTTCTCAACCACTGTTGCCAACTCCCCGAACTCGTCTTTTCCCTTTTTTTTGAACGTCGCATTCAGGTTGCCCAGGCCTATTTTTGTTGCAGCCTCCTGGAGCTCCTGCAGGGGCTCCTGGACTGAGCGAACGATTATTCCTGTCACTGCAAAGGCTATTACGAGCGATGCGGCTGTAACGCCTGCAAGCATTCTCAAAAGCCTTGTCAGGAGCTCGTCTGCCTCCTGTGTGTCCAGCTTCGCTATAAGGCAGACATTGCGCTCTGGTATGTGCAGGTAGCGGCCGTACACTTTTTTGCCCCTGTAGTCCTTATATGTGAGAAATCCCTGGCCCTCTGAAAAACACCTGTCCACAGCATCTGTTGAGATTACCTTAGTCATTGCTGCCAAATCAAGGTAGCGCGACCCGCTGACCAGGTAGTTGAACCTGTTCACAAGTATTGTCTCCCCTGTCTGTCCAAGACCCCTCTGTTCATTCATAATGTCTCCTACCTCAGCAAGGTTCACCTTTGCAGCCAGCACATGCCCCCTGCCGTCTCCACAGTAAAGGGGGATTGCAACTGTTGCAGACACCCTGCCAAGGCTTGTGTCAAAATAGTATGCCTGGACGTATGGCCTGCTCCTGCCGTTGGTAAAGTAGGGCTCATCCGACCTGACCTTGCCCTCCTCATGCTCATTTGTGCTGAGGTGAACAACCCCGTGCTCATCCATGACAAAAATTTCCGAGAGTATGCCTGATTCCTGGAGCTCGCCCTGCAGGGCAGCCCTAACCATATGGTGGATCTCGCTGTCATGCTCAGAAGCCTCCTCGTTTTTGCAGTACACATCAGAAATTGTGCCTTTTGCAGCTATGTCCCTGAGGTTCCTGAGCCTTGAGTCAAAATAGCTTTTGAGGTCGCGCTCCTTAAGTATTGTTACGCTTTCGAGCTGCCTGTCCACCCCGTCGTGGACAATGCGCCTGGCATGGTAGTACAGAAATGCGCTGTTTAGCAGGATGACTGCCTCAAGAAGGACAACCATTATCAGGAACCGCCTGGCCAGCCTCACTGCAATTCCTCCACAAACTCGTTTGTGAAAAACTCACGCGCATCCTGCGCCTTTTCAAGCTGCCCCTGGCTTTGCAGTATTTCCTGGACCCTTTCCCAGTCCGCAAGCTGCATGACGCCGATTTTCTGGGTTCCTGTATGGATAAGGGGGATTGACTTTTCAAGCATGTAGCTCTCGTGCTTTCGGGTGCTTCCATTGGCATAGTTAAGCACAAAGGATACTGCTGCATCCTGGTTTTCGACTGCAAAATTCCAGCCCTTCAGGGATGTCTGTACAAAGCGCCCAACATAATCCGGCCTGGCGGCTATGGTGTCTTCGCGGGTGATTATGACGTCTGCATATATGTTAACGCCGTAGTCAGCCATCAGCATGATGTTGACATCTTTTCCCCTGAGCAGTACCTGGTTCGGCTCGTTAATTGAGTAGCCTGTGGCTACATCAACCCGCCCATCAAGGAGTTCTGATGCATCAAACCCAATGCTGACTTCGCGCACAAGGCTCCTGTTTATGCCAAGCCTGCCCATCATGGCATAATACAGTATGCCAATGTTTATGTCCCTGCCGTCAATTGTCCGCTCAATCCCGACAGTCCTGTTGATGAAGTCCTGCGGTTTTGTAATTCCCGACTCAGCAAGCGAGTAAGCGCAGACAGGGTTTATCCTGTAAATTACTGCAACAGCCTTAACAGGCAGGCCCCCTGCCCTTGCAATAACAAGCTCGTCTGCGCCTGTTATGCCAAAATCAGCCCTGCCGCCTGCAACAGCCTCAGGAACAGGCTCGCCCAGACTGTATGGGCGAAGCGTTACATCAAGACCTGCGTCCTGGTAGTATCCAAGCTCCCTGGCAGCATAGAATCCTGCGAACTGCGCCTGGTGAAACCATTTGAGCTGGAGAACTGCCGGCTCCGGTGCGCTTTGCCCACAGCCCAGCAAGAGCATTGGCAGGAGCATTGGCAGGAGCATTGGCAGGAGCATTGGCAGGAGCAAGGCAAACCACATTACCCTAAACCATGTTATCCTGTTTCCTTTTCGCATTCTTTTAGCCTCTTTTTGAGTTCTACCATTTTTATTTCGCGGTCTGTTGCCATCTCCTGGAACCTTTCAAGCTGCTCGACCTTCTTCCTCAGCCCTTTATTCTCATGGACCAGGCGCTTGTCGATTTCCACTGCCATATTCTGCAGAGAAATCTCCCTCTTCCTTATGACTGAGCCAAGGCGCCTTGCCGCCTCAAGAGGCTCAATTTGGCCCTGTGCCTCGTTGGGCTCATAATGGCTCAGCAGCTCCAGCGCTGTTTTATGCGCATTCTCATGCTGCGACAAGATTCGGCTTATTATGGCTATGAGCGCAAATAGCCCGGCAGAGCTAATCAGCAGGCCAAGAAAGAGCATCCAGAACCTACCCTTTTTGGCCTGGTCCGAGCGCTGCTGCAGAGAAGCGCGCAGCTCCTGGCCGATTTCCCCCTCTGTTCGTGCCGCATTCTCTCTTTGCTCATTGAGCATTATGCCAAGATCCGCGGTTGTGTTCTGGCCTGCGTCAAGCGCGCTTTGCAGACCCGCAAGTATCTTTCCGTGCGCGCTGCGAAGCAGCGATACCCTGTCAGCTGACAGAAGGCAGCCAAAGTCAAGGGATTGTGTACTCTTGCCAAACTCTTCTGCATGCAGGGCAAGCTCGTACCTGGATGCAGTTCCCCGGCTTCGGGTGTAAAGTTCATAGTATTCAATAGTGTGGTCAAGCTCTGTCCTGTAAGTGCCAAGGGAAACAAGCGCATCTGCACACTCGGCAATTTTGCTGTCGTGGCCGGGCACAAAAGCGCCGGCTGCCAGCGCATAGGAAAAAAAAAGCACGCACACAAATGCAGAGAGCATAACAAACACCCTGCGCCTTGACTCTGAGAGCAGCTCTTTTCTGTCCCTGCCTGGACTGCGCCAGAACATCAGGTATTTCTCAAACAACCTGCTTCTCTCCTGCACTTATGCCACCTGCCACCTTTTTTTTGAATTTCTCAAGCTCTTCAAAGGCCGGGGAAAAACCTTCAGAGCCCATGCTGTCTATTGCCAGGCAAAACAGGCCCGAGGCATCATTTTTTACTATGCTGTTGCAGGAGAACGTGTATATTTCCTGGACCTCAAGATACCTGTGCAGGGTGCTTCGCATACGCGCCGAATGGAAGAACTGCTCCTGCTCAAGGATGCTGCGAAAGCCATAGAATATCACATGGGTTGAGGTTGCCTTGGGAAGCCGGTACACCCATATTATGTTTGGGTTGGAATTGAGCGTCTGCTCAACCTGAAGTTCCCCATAGTCCTGGCCTGCCGGCGTCAGCCTTGCAACAGCAAGCGAAAATACCTCAAGCCCAAGCTTTGAGAAGTCCAGGTTAACTGTATATGACCTGATAACTGTTTTTTCGAGCTTGCGCCTTATCTTTCCAACTGCCTGGCTGGTTATTTGCAGCCTTGCTGCAATGTCGCTGTCAGAAACCCTTGCATTCCTGAGAAGCAGCTTCAGTGTTTTCTTCTCGTTTTTCGTGAGCTGGATGGCCATCTTGGAGTTAAATATTTCAACTTTAAACTTTTCTTTAACAGGAAGTTTAAATAATTTGTGTTTCTAAAATAAATTAATATTTACAAATTAGTTGTAATTTTAAACCAAAGATTTAAATAATGAAAAATCAGCTTCTAATATAGAAAAAACAATATTAACATATTGTTCACTAGCGAAAAGGTGGTAACATGAAAAAGATGATGCTGATGATTGCCGTGCTGTGGGTGCTTGCGGCATCTGCAGTTGCCGAAGACGTAAATGTAAGTGCAAACATAACAAATGTGGTTCCCTATGCAGGGTCAACAACGATGAACTCCGGGGCACCGGTAACCCTTACTGCAAACCAGACAACGCATGTATGGGGGACATCAGTGATTGTGGATGACAACGGGTGCGACGAAATTTCTGCTGTCAATGCCACGTTCTTCCGGACAAATGTAGCGGGAGGGGACGGCGCTACTGATGACCCGAGGAACCATTACTCTGCAGCGTGCGTCAGCGCAGGCGACTGCGAGAGCGGCGACGACACAATGGAGACTTACAACTGCTCCTTCGACATCAAATGGTACGCAGACCCAACAGATGTCGGTTCGATTTATGCAGACCACAACTGGACCTTCAATGTCACACCTCATGACGAAACCAGTGGTACGAGCGACAGTGATGTTATGGAGATGCAGACGCTGACCTCCTTTGAGATACCTGCTTTAACCCTTGACTTCGGCGTGCTTGCCCTGGATGCAAACACCACGAACGAAAACCACAGCCTCCTTGTCAGAAACACAGGAAACGAGGCAATTGATATGAACCTGCGCGGGTATGGCGCGGCAGAGCTTGACACGTACTGCATGGCCTGCACTGTTGGAAACGTGCCTGTTGGTTACCTTGAATACAGCAACGAGGAGTTCACCTATGGCTTTGGGGCAGACCTTGCCAACGCGGATGCGCTAAGCAACATCAACCTTGACAGGGGCACCTCAGTAACAGAGAGGCCGCAGACTCTGATGTATTTCGGCCTTGGGTTCCCTGATTCAGGGGTTGGCGGCACGTGCAGCGGGACTTTAGTCTTCACTGCTGTTAGCGACCCGTTCATAACATAGGGTGCAGCAAGTGATGGGCGACAGAATTGCATTCAGTTTATTTTTTTTCCTTTTTCTCAGTCCCTGCGCCATTGCAATAGGCGTGTCCCCAAGCAAGGTGCACATTGAAAATGCTGGAAGGGGAATCGTTGTGGAGCGAGAGCTGTTTGTCAGCGGCATTTCTCAGGACGCTGTCCTTGACATAAAAACAAGCGGGGAAGCAGGGGGCTGGCTGAGCTATGAGGCAGGCGATTTCAGGGACAGCAGGCGGCGGCTGACAGTCACAGTCAGGATTCCAAAGGACGCAGAAAACAGGGAATATGGCGCCAGGATGGTCATAAGCGCTTCGGCAAGCCCGGAAAAGAAGGCGCAGTCCATGTCTGTCCAAACAGGGGTTTCTGCTGACTTTCTTATCAGGATAACAGGCGAGCAGGTCCGCATGTTCCGCGTTAGCCTGGCTATGGCGCCAAAGACCGAGGTGGCCAGTGACCTGGACATAATCCTTAGCGTTGAAAACACAGGCAACGTGTTTGCCAGGCCGGACTATGTGCTTCTAAGCGTGCATTCGCCTGAGAGCGGAGATGCTGTGTTCCAGCACAATTTCACAGACATCAGCCCGGCTCCGCCCCAGGCAACATCCCAGATAAGGCTCACAACGCCACACAGCCTGCTGCCAGGCGAATACCGGGCAACTGTTTCTGTCCATGACCTGGGCAGGGAAGTGTTTGCGCAAAAGCTCCTTATCCTGGTTGCAGCCGAGGGAAGCCTGGATGCAGAAGGCATGCTCGTAAAGATTGACCACGCCAGGACAGTTAAGCCAAGGAACCCGCTGAAGTTCAGCGCCCTGTTTGAAAATATAGGCGAGAAAAGCATAACCGGGGAGTTTGTCGGCGAAGTCTACAGGGATGACACTATGGTGGGGCTTATAAAAAGCATGGAAACGATTGTGGAGGCCCGCGAAGCAGAGGAGCTAATAGCCTACTACGAGCCGCTTCAGCCAGGTGCGTATACGATTACAGGCTATGTTATGTTTGAGGGAAAGCGCACTTTAGAGAAGGAGTCTGCCTTTACAGTGAAGAGCGCCAGCCAGGGACTGGGAGGAACCGACATAACCGTCTATCTTGCAGCCTGCGCTGCACTGGTTACAATTGCTGCTCTTCTGTTTTTGCGGAAAAGAAAATGAGGCTTGTTTTTGCACTTGTACTGCTTGTCCTTGCAGCAGATGCAAGAGCTTCGGGCCTGAGCGCAGGAATCAGCCCAAGCATGATAGTGCACAGCCATGTCCTTGCAGGCAGCACTTTTGAAGCGCAAATCATGGTCAGCAAAACAGTCGGCCCTTCAGGTGTTCCGGTTTCTGCCACTGCCAGTGGCACTGCAGGCAGGTGGATGCAGCCTGTTACTGATTTTGAGCTTGGCCCAGGGGAAACCAGGCGGCCGGTCAGACTTAGGTTCAATGTGCCCGCAGACGCACAAGGAGAGGCAGAGGCAGAAATACTCTTCAGGTTCTCACCCGAAACAGGCAGAAGCGTCATGCACCAGTATGCAATTCCTGTGCGTGTCCGGCTGAACGTGACAAGGGAAAGGATTGAGTCTTACAGGATACAGGGGGTTAGGGCTGATGCAGAAAGCCAGCAAATTCTTCTGAGCGTAAGGAACACAGGCAATGTCATGGCAGGCCCTGATGAGATTGAGATGGAGGTGCTAAACAAAAACAGGGAAGTGCTGTCGGCAACCAGGCTTCCTGTAAGGGAGAGTGTGCCTGCATACACGACGGCAGAGATTGGCATCAGCTATACAGGCAAGCTTGATGAAGGCACACACCTTTGCAGGATATCCCACAAGGACTTTGAGGATGAGGTTCATCTTGAAGCCTGGCCAAAAACCCTTTTTGGCAAAATACTTGACCTGGTAAGAGGACTGATGCAGTATGCTTAGGCTGCGCTGGTGCATGCTTGCCATAATTGTCCTGACGGCTGTCTGCGCAGCAGAGGAAGTGCAGGTAAATGCCCGGGCAGAGGCCGGGCCGGCAGAGATTGTCAGCCTTACGTCGCACACCCTGTATCTGTCAAAGGACATCAAGAACAGCTCTGACACAGTGGTTTTGTGCAGCAACCAGGACGAGTCCGCCATGTTTTTTGAGACGGTGGCAATCAGCCCTGGCCAGCCGGCAGAGGACACCCTGCTTGTCCGCCTTGAGATTCTGCATACAAACTCATCCGGAACATTTGAGGTATACGAAACAGAAACCTGCAGCTACCTTTATATGGGCAAGAATTTCACGTGCGCGCAGAGGTTTGACTTTTCACGGGGCATGCCCCTGTCTGCGCAGGGGGCCTGGTACACTGCAAGAGCCTGGGTATCAGGTGCAGACAAACCGGTGCAGAAGGATTTCTTTGCATACCATGGGCTGTGCAGGGCCTACGAAAACCACAGGTTCCGCATTACAGACAGGGGAAGCACAGCACTGCATGCCAGCCTGGGCTTTAACATCTCCGTTCGGTTTTGGGGTGAAAGGGACGAGGACTGTGCGCTCAGGATAACTGAAAGCGCGTTTGGCGAGCGGCCTTTCAATGTTGCAGGCCATGAGCCTGTAATGTTTTACAGGATAAGCCACACAGGAAACCTTGCTGCTGCAACAGGTCGCACACGCATCCTCATCAAGTATAACACATCCGCGCTGGAAAGGCTGGGCCTTGACGAGGACACGATGAGGCTGTTTTGGTACAACGGCACGGGATTTTCTGCTGTCTCCAGGCAGTCAATAGACGCAAAGACAGACGAGCTGTCTGCTGAGCCCGAAAGCCTTGGTTATTTCGGCCTGTTTGCCCAGCCCCACCGCCCGATTGTGCCCTGTGTTGAGGACTGGGTATGCACAGGCTGGGGCGCATGCAATGATGACGGAATCCGCAGAAGGGTCTGCTTTGACTTCAACAGCTGCGGCACAGAGGAGAACAGGCCAAGCACATCAACGGAATGCAGGAAACAGCCCGACCCGAAAAACTGGAACAAGCCAGCTGCCGAGGAACAGCCGGCCAGTTCCCAGCAACAGGCAGAAGATGCCGGGCCTCCCGGCAAGTTCAACCTGTTTGACATCGGGCTTGAGCTCATGGGCTCAGGCCAGGTTACAGGCGACAGTATGCTTGT
>CAZFZC010000047.1:0-8347 GCA_964523155.1 uncultured Methanosarcinales archaeon | reverse complement strand
ATACAGAAGGCTTGCTGCGAAAACCCTGCCAGGATTTTTGGAATCAGGAACAAAGGGCACATTAAGAAAGGGTATGATGCAGACCTTGTGGTAGTTGACACAGAGCTGACAAGGGAGGTTGACGAGGACAAACTGCAGACGAAATGCGGCTGGTCTCCTTTTGCAGGGCGGCAGCTGCGCGGCTGGCCTGTGATGACATTTGTCAACGGCCAGCTTGTCTATGACGGCGAAATCCAAGAAACACTGCCTGGCAGGGAGGTGGAATATGAAGAGCTATAAGGAAGAATTCGTGAGGTTCCTTGTTGACTGCGACGCCCTGAAGTTTGGAGAATTCACCCTGAAGAGCGGGCGGGTTGCGCCATATTTCATCAACACCGGCATGTACAACGACGGCGAGAGGATAGCCCTGCTTGGCGAATATTATGCCCGGGCGATTCTTGAGCATTTTCCGGATGTCCAGGCAGTATACGGGCCGGCATACAAGGGAATCCCCATATGCGTTGCCGCATCAATAGCTTTGTCCAGGAACGGCAGGAGGGTGGGCTATGTCTTCAACAGGAAACAGAGGAAGGGATACGGGCAGAAGGACGCGCTTGTCGGGTTTTTGGCCGGCAGCAGTACAAAAATCGTGCTTGTTGACGACGTTATCACGAGCGGCGCAGCTGTGCGCGAGTCCCTTGCTGTTTTGTCAGAGCATGCAGGCGCAAAGGTCGCAGGGATTGTGGTCAGCGTTGACAGGCAGGAGAAGGGCAGCAAAAGCACAAGCGCGCTTGAGGAGCTATCAGAAGAGCTGAAAGTCCCGGTCAGGGCAATTGTAAATTGGAACGACCTGGAGGGGAATCTTTGCAGGCCGGGCGGGCCAATAGATGACCAGATGATGGAAAGGATAAGAGAATACAGGAAAATATATGGTGCATGATGAAGGTCGCTGTGTTTGGTTCCGGTTCAGCAAGCCGGCTGCGTGAGGCAGAGGAGATAGGCTTTCTTCTGGCAGAGGCAGGCGCAACTGTCCTGACAGGCGGCTGCGGCGGAGTGCCGGGAGCTGCCGCAAGAGCTGCAAAGAGCCGCGGGGCAGAGGTGGTTGCATATTCGCCAGGTCGCGACCTTGACGAGCACAGGAGGATGGGAATGCAGGACTGCGGCCACACAGGCTATGTTTTTGTTGACAGAAGTTATCCGCACGCAGGCAACGCAGCAGTATGCCTCAAACACAGAAACGTTATGTCGTGCGCAGATGCGGACGCATGCATTATTGTAGAGGGAAGGATTGGAACCCTCAACGAGTTCACGAACATGCATGACATGGGCAAGGCTATCGGGGTTTTGTTGGGCAGCGGGGGCTGCGCGGACATGGTTAGGGAAATTACCGGGGCCATCGGCAAGAAGACAAGCGCAAGGATTGTTTATGACAATGTGCCAAGAAGCCTCGTCCGGAGGGTTGTGAATGCAGCCAAACGATAGGATATGCCTTGCCTGCGACGGGCTGTCTGCAGCCGAAGTTCTTGGACTTGCAAAGGAGCTAAAGGGAATTGTATCATGGTACAAGGTGCATACCCTTGTCCTGACATATGGGCCGCGGATTGTGCGCAGCCTAAGAAAACTGGGCGTCAGGGTCTTTCTTGACATGAAGTTTCACGACATACCAAACACAGTTGCTGCCCATTCGCGTGCAGCCACCCTCCTTGGGGCAGACATGTTCACAGTTCATGCGTCAGGAGGAACCAAGATGATGCAGGCGGCAAAGCAGGCATCAGCTAAGGCTGCAAGGGCTCACGGGCTGCAACTGCCAAAGGTTCTGGGCGTCACTGTCCTTACAAGCCTGGATGCAGATGCGCTGGCTGAAACAGGAATCTCCTGCCGGCCGCTGGAGCAGGTCGAAAGGCTTGCAGGGCTTGCAAAAAAAGCCGGGCTGGACGGCATAGTCTGTTCTGCGCAGGAGCTTGGGGTGAGCCAAAAGCTGCCCCCGGGTTTTCTCTTTGTTACTCCTGGAATTAGCATGAAAGGCATGTATGCAGACCAAAAGCGCGTCACAAGCCCCTCTGATGCGGTCAGGAGGGGGGCAAGCCTTATTGTTGTTGGAAGAGCCGTGCTGGGCGAAAAGGACAGGCGGACTGCAGCCCAAAGGGTGTTTGCCGAAGTCAGCTCGGCAGAAACCCGCTCTTGAGCTCCTTGAGGGACGTAAGTGTCTTAAGCCAGTATATGCCTTTTCCTGACAGGGCCTTTCTGACAAAAGAATGATGCTCGTCCTGGTAAGAAACCCGCACCTTGGCTAGGATTTCCCAGTCGCCTCTGATAATGTCAACACTTTCCACAGCACTCTGCCTGGCAAGCTCCCGCGCAATTCTTTCCGGGCCGGCGTACTCCTGCGGGCTCAGCTTGATAAAGACATAGGTGCAGCATGCCCGGCCACATTTCCTGTTGCCAAGGACAGGCTCCACAAAACTTTTTATACTTGAGCCCATAAGCGTCATTTATGATTGCTGCAGTTTCAGGCTACATGGGCTCGGGCAAGACAACAGTTGCGGAAATTCTGCACGAGCACGGCTTTTCCATTCTGGTGGTGGACGAGATTGCCCACAGGCTTGTGGAGAAGCCTGAAATCAGGGACAAAATCAAGGCAGTCTTCGGAAAAGGGGTTCTGGAAAGAAGCCTTATGGTTGACAGGCAGAAGCTTGCCCGCGCTGTTTTTCGGGACGAGCTCTTGCTTAAAAAGCTTAATGAGATAATGCATCCGTTCCTCAAAGAGTCAGTACGCGAGGGGCTTGGGCAGGCAGAAGGGGACATAGTTGTGGATGCGGCACTCTTTTATGAGCTTTCGCTTGACAGGCTTGCGCAGGCAACAATACTTGTGACAGCAGACATTGAGCTTGTGTACGGGCGCCTGCGCCCGCAGTACAGCAAAGAGGAAATACTGACAGTCATAAACAGCCAGCGCCTGCCCAAGGATCCGGATTTCATCATTGAGAACAACAGCACCAAGGAGGCGCTAAGGGGCAGGGTTCAAAGGGTTGCCTCGCAGCTTAAAGAGCGGGGTGCCGGGATTTTATAAATCAGGCGGGTTTTCTGTGCAGATGGAGGCAAGGCACTACAGGAAGGACAACGGCACCGCGGTCTGCCTTCTCTGCCCGCACAGCTGCAGGATAGTCCGGGGCAGCGCCGGAAGGTGCAGGGTGCGCAGAAATGACAACGGGCAGCTGCAGAGCTTAACCTACGGCAGGCCCGTTGCGCTTAACATAGACCCGGTGGAAAAAAAGCCGCTCTATCACTTCCTGCCGGGCAGCACGACTTTCTCCATAGGAACCATAGGCTGCAATCTCTCATGCCCGCACTGCCAGAACTTCGGGATGAGTTTTGGCTCGCCAGGCGCCGCAACCGTAACAGCGCCTCCAAAGGAAATCGTGGACAAGGCCATTTTGGCAGGGTGCAAAAGCATCAGCTATACCTACAACGAGCCGACAGTGTTCTTTGAGTATGCCATGGACACAGCCAGGCTTGCCAGGAAAAACGGGCTGAAGAACATAATCGTGACAAACGGCTACATCTCCAAGGAGGCGGCGCAGGAGTTTTCCGGCATAATGGATGCTGCAAATGTTGACCTCAAGGCCTACAACGACAGGTTTTACAGGACTGTCTGCGGCGGCAGCCTGGCTCCTGTTCTAAGGACGCTGAAAATCTACCGCAAGGCCCTGTGGCTTGAGGTTACAAACCTTGTTATTGACAAAATAAATGACAGCATGAAAGAGATTGATGAGATGGCTGGATGGATAGCCAGAGAGCTGGGCAGTGACACTCCGCTGCATTTCAGCCGCGCATTTCCAATGCACAGGATGGAAAACATTGCGCCAACACCCCAACGCACGCTTGGGCTCGCAAAAGACGCGGCAAAAAAGCACCTGGATTTTGTGTATCTTGGAAACACAGGGATGCCAGAGGACACAAAGTGCCCAAGATGCCAGAGGGCTCTAATTCTCAGGCGAACAGGGGCAGTAAGGGAGCGGTGCCGCTGCGGCTACCGGCTTGCGGGCGTTTTTTAGGAAACCTGCCCTGCAACTGCCGCAAATCTTTTGCACATACCAGAGCTAACTTTATATATATCCCTTGAGAACCACTGCCAATGCTTGACATAAAACTCATCAGGGAAAAGCCAGAACTGGTAAGGGAAAACATCAGGAAGAAATTTCAGGACGAAAAGCTCAGGCTGGTTGACGAGCTGCTTGAAATAGACAAAAAGCACCGCACCCTGCTAAAAAAAGCCCAGGAACTGCGGCGCGAGCACAACAAAATCAACAGCGAGATAAACGAGGCCAGGAAGAGCGGCAAAAGTACAGATGCCCTGGTAGCCAACGCCAGAGACATTCCGGCAAGGATTAAGGCAATTGAGGAAGAGCAGGCCGCAATCTCCGGCCGCATCAGGGAAATTCTGCTTTCCATACCAAACATTATCCATGAGTCTGTTCCAGTCGGAAAAGACCATACAGAAAACGTGGAAATTGAGCGCCTGGGAGAGCCAAGAAAGTTTGACTTTCCCGTAAAAAGCCATGTGGAGGTTGCTGAGACCCTGGGGATGGTGGATTTTGAAACGTCGGCTGAGACTTCCGGAAACGGGTTTTACTTTATCAAAGGCGACCTTGCCCTGCTTAACATGGCGCTGATAAACTATGCGCGCGACTATATGGTTAGCCAGGGCTACCTGTATGTCGAGCCCCCTCTGATGATACGCAAGACGGTTCTGGAGGGCGTATACTCAAACCAGGAAATCGAGCAGATGAGCTACAAGGTTGAAGGCGAGGACCTGTATCTGATTGCAACAAGCGAGCACCCGCTTATCGGGATGTTCATCAACAGAACGCTCCGAAAGGAAGACCTGCCTGTCATGATAACCGGCTATTCAGCATGCTTTCGCAGGGAGATTGGCTCGCATGGTATAGATGAAAAGGGCCTTTTTAGGACGCACCAGTTCAACAAGCAGGAGATGATTGTGATATGCGAGCCAAAGGACAGCTACAAGTTCTACAGGGAGATGCTTGAGCACTCAAAGGCAGTTTTCAAGGGGCTGGAAATCCCCATAAGGGAGCTTGAGTGCTGCTCAGGCGACCTTGCGGACCTCAAGGCGAAAAGCGCAGACCTTGAGGCATGGTCGCCAAGAAAGAACGACTATTTCGAGATAACCTCGTGCACAAACATGGAGGAAGCACAGGCCAGAAGGCTCAGGATACGGGCCGATGACGGCAAAGGGGGGAAATATTATGTCCACACCCTGAACAACACTGTTATTGCAACCTCCAGGGCGCTTGTCGCAATACTTGAAAACTTCCAGAACAAAGACGGCACAGTTGACATACCCAGAGCGCTTTCGCCGTATATGGGCGGCAAGAAGAAGCTGGAGCGCAGGTAAGCCGCCCCAGGCATCCGCGGTTTCTGCCAGATGTATTCTGTAGTATCCATATCCTGGTGGCAAAGTGCATAAATATAACAAAACTCCGAAAGCCCTGCATGAACAGGACAATGGTTTTTTTTGGCCTGCTTGCCCTTCTGCTTGTGGGCGGCTGCCCTGAGGAGCAGGAACTCAGAGAGCTTAAGAACGACACCAAACAGGAGATGGAAGAAGGCAAGAAAACGTACAATGCAAAGCCCCTAAAACCAGAAGATAAATCTTTTCCGGAGAGCCCCGACAGCCCGGAAGACAAAAAAGTCCCAGAGGACCCAAGCCAGCCGGAAAGCAAGGATGCTGTTGCGTGTCCTATGGACGCAAAGGTTTGTCCTGACGGCTCGTCAGTCGGCCGTGTGCCTCCAGACTGTGAATTCGCTCTGTGTCCGCAAGCCCCCTAGTAAGCTTTTTAAACAAGCGGGCTGTTGCAGTCTCTGTGAAAGGGTCCGGGCTTTTTTTGGCTGTTCTGCTTGCAATGCCACTAGCTCAAGGTCTTGGCATCGGACCTGTCCAGTTCTACACTGTGCACGAGCCAGGCAAAGCAGAGACCCTGCGCCTGACAATTATCAACAGCGACAGCAGGGATATGGCAGTAAGGATTGAGGCGCGCGGAGAGCTTGCCCCATGGCTTGACCTTCCCAGAGTTGTTGAGCTTAAAGGCACAAAGCGCGAGCACAGCGTGGAATTTGTGTTCAGGCACCCGGCTGAGTTTGCGCCCGGGCCGCACTACGCAGACATTGTTGTCACTGAAACAGCAAGAGACAGCGATGCAATGGTTGAGGCCCTGGAAAGCCATGTTTCGCGGCTTTGGCTGCAGGCGCCCCACACAGAGGATTATGCCCAGGCAAGGCTTGATGTGCAGCCTGATTCAAAGGGCGCAGGGGTTGCTGTTTCAGTTTATAACTTTGGGCAGGACGCAATATCTGCGTCAGCCAGCATTACACTGAACGGCCCGCAGGAGGCACAGCTTGACCTTGGCCCAGAACAAATAGCCCCGATGTCTGAGGGATACCTTCAGGGCTGGGCAGAGCTTGCCATTGGAAGATACACTGCAGACGCCCTTGTAAGCTACTCAGGCAAAGAGATTCGTCTGAACAAAAGCTTTCAGGTTGGCAGCAGAACCGTTGAAATCATCCGGGTTGAGCAGGCTTTTCAGGACGGCATTGTGAAAATCTCAGCCCTGCTTAGAAACGCATGGTTTGAGCCGCAGCAGGCATACGGCAAAATCTTTGTTGCCGCCGACACTATTGTAACCGAGACTTTTGAAATTTCAGAAGAAAAGGCGATTACTGCATACTGGGATGCAGAAGGCATGGAGCCGGGCAATTATTCTGCAGTCCTGCGCATATACGCCGGCGAAACAACAACGCACGAGTTCACGATTATTGTGCCCCCTGAAAAAGCAGCGCCCGCAGGCCCAGGCGTTGCAGCGCTCGTGCTGCTGCTTGTAGCAGCCCTTCTGGCGGGGATGGCAATATACCTGAAACGACGAAAAACTATATAAACCAAGTTTCCTTACTGTGAATCAATGTTTAAAGACATACTAAGAAGCGACGAAAGCCTGTTTCGCGATGACACGCCCCTGGACTTTGTATATGAGCCAAAGCTGATACAGCACAGGGAGAAAGAGCAGAGGCAGATAGCGTCGTGCATAAGGCCGCTTGTCCAGAAAAGAAACGGCAGAAACATTTTTATCTACGGCAAGCCAGGCATAGGAAAGACGGTCTCAGTTACAAACCTGTTCAAAGCCCTGGATGAGGAGGACGGCGTTGAGGACGAAGCCTATCATTTCATGGTAAACTGCTGGCACCGGAACACATCGTTTAAGGTGATAGTCCAGATATGCAGCGAGCTTGGCTACAAGTTCACGCAGAACAAAAAGACCGAAGAGCTTTTCAGGATTGCTGCAAACATCCTGAACCGCAGGAGCGCTGTGTTTGCCTTTGACGAAATCGACAAGGCAGAGGATTTGGATTTTCTCTACACAATTCTTGAGCAGATATACCGCAAGACAGTAATCCTTATCACCAACCACAGGGACTGGATACTGGGCATTGAGGAAAGAATCAAATCAAGGCTTTCGCCGGAAATGCTTCCGTTTGAGCCTTACACGCGCAGCCAGGTGCACGACATCCTTGAAAGCCGGAAGAAGCTTGCGTTTAATGAGGGAGTGTGGGAGCCGCCTGCCTTCGAGAAGGTTGTGGCACGGACATACCAGTACGAGGACATCCGCGCGGGGCTTAACCTCATGAAAGAGGCCGGCCAGAGGGCAGAGGACGAATCATCGCGAAAGATTGCTGTGCGCCATGTTGAGCTTGCTGCTGCAAAGATGGGCGAATACAGCGTAAATGACGCAACAGAGCTTGACGATGAGGCCCGCTTTGTCCTTGGGATTGTCAAGAAGCACAGCGGCAGGAAGATTGGCGACATATACCGCGCGTACCAGGCCGAGGGCGGCCAGGGCAGTTACAAGACTTTCCAGCGCAAGATACAGAGGCTTGCAGACGGAAAGTTTGCGAGCGTCAAAAAGATTACCGGGGGAAGCGAAGGGTCAACAACCCTCGTGGACTACCTGCGGACAAAGAAGCTGACTGAGTTCTAACAGACAAAAATTATTAATAATTGCCAGCCATCCCTTCCCTCCATGAGGGTGTACACGCGCGAGGAATTTGAGCTGAGAAAGCCCGAGCTTTTGGAAAAGATACGCAATGGAGCGCTGTTCATATACCCCACAGACACCATCTACGGCATAGGATGCGATGCAACAAACCCTGGCGCTGTTGCAAACGTGCGAAAACTCAAGGGCAATTTTAAAAGGCCGTTCTCAGTTATTGCGCCTGACAAGGAGTGGATAAGGGCAAACTGCGAGATAATAGGCGCAGAAGAGGAATGGATTGAAAAGCTGCCTGGCCCCTACAC
>CAZFZC010000046.1:0-8361 GCA_964523155.1 uncultured Methanosarcinales archaeon | reverse complement strand
GCACAAGCAACGGCGCAGAACGGTTCTGCATGGACAACGACCTGTCAGAGAGCAGCTCGATGAGGCTGTCGGTCGCAAAATGCATCCTGAAGACCTTTGCCCATGACCTACTGTATAACATAACAGGCAACCGCGTCGGCCTTGTCGCCTACGAGCAGGGAATACGGGACACGACTGCCCTGGGCACGAACCTGACCTTTATAGAGGACGAGGTGAACGCATACCACGCGCAGGGCAGCACCTGCACGTCGTGCGGGGTTTATTCTGCAGCAGGCATACTCGGCTCCAGCGATTATGTGAACCCTTTGAACAAGGAGTGGCGCTACACAAACGATTACCAGTCATCAGACCCTGCGCAATGGACCCTAGGTTCCTTTGACGACAGCGCCTGGAGCACGGGATATCTTGATTTCGGGTTCGGCACTGACGCAGACACATACACCGGAAACGTCCTGCAGGCAGACCTGTGGGAATACTCTGACGATGCCCCCATGCCTGCTGACTTCACGAGCGGCATTCTCTCTGAAGGCAACACTTTCGGTTTTGTGAGCGTCCAAAGCATCACATATCCGCTTTCAAACAGTTATTTTGACGGCCCCTCATTTGCCTCGTGGTCTGCCACCGGCGCAGTACACCTCTCAGGGGATGCGACAGTCCTGTTTTCTGACAACTTCAACGACGGAAACCTAAACGGATGGGCTCTGCACACAGGACTCCACGGCGCGCCTTCGGCCCATGCGGACGCGCAGAGCCCGTTTAGCTCAGGAGCTTACGGAGCAAGGCTAACAGGCGGGTATGACGGCGACAACTCTCCTGGCTCAGGCACATCAGGAGGCTGGGATCCGTGGATGACTGTTGCATTTGACACCAGCGGCTACAAAAGCCTGCGGGTTGAATATTCCAGGGCCGGCGAGGCTGATTCAGGCGATGTTCATGACGCAGGCGAGGATTTCAGGTTTGCATGGAGCACAGACTCATGGTCATCGCGCACCCAGGAAGAGAACATTGAGATCCGCAACGGAAACCTGGAGCACGGAACAACAATTTTCGAGCTGCGCGGCCAGCCAATCTGGGGCAACAGGTCGTTCCTGCTTTCCCAGGCAGCAAGCCATCCCGACTTTGAGATGAGGTTTTCCAGCGACGGTTCCTGGTCAGGGGAGCATACCTATGTTGACGATGTCGCGCTCTACGGAATCTTGGGCAACAGCTTCGGGCTGCGGGACTACTGGCTTATGAACAGTTCCCTGGGCCAGATAGGCTACATCAGCCAGAGTTTTGAAAGCCCATCTGCCACGCCGAACTCCGCGACGCTTGGCCTTGTACATTCAGTAAACCACTCGCTTTTTGCCGGCAGCGCCACCTTCTTCTGCAACCTGACACACCCTGGCGGAGAAAGCGTTGTGTGGGATGAGCTCTGGACGGCAGCAAGCCCGCCGCCAGAGGGCCCGACAGCAGAGGAGATAGACATAACAGGCCTCATCACCTCGGACGGGTTCATCTACACCCTTGAGTGCGGGGCAAATGCCAGCGGCGCGCCTTTGGTGGTAGCCTTTGACAATATTACAGTAGAGATAAACTGGACCAATAACGGTGACGACGGCTGGGACTGGGAAAACGGGACGTTCGGCTACAGCGGCAACATGATGCATTTTGTGGAAGGCAGGGGCGCACTTGAGATGGCTGCTGACGCCTCCAGCTCAGATGCCTCAGGCGCCTACGGCATCCAGATAATGGTCACCCAGGATATGATTGACATGATGAACTCTCTAGGCGGAAGCGCGTTTTTGTCTTTTGACTACAGGTGGGACGCTGGTGACGACGGCTCATCCGATATTTATGAGAGCAATGACGAGGTATGGATAAAGGGATACTGGCAGAAGCCCTCGCTTGCCCGCCACTGGCTCGGCACGGAAACATCAAATGTCGACGGGGACACAGGTCCCGAGATCTGGAGCGCGACTGACCCGGATACCGAGACTTCCGGGCACTATGATGAGGACATAAGCGCACATATCGACGAGGGCCCTGGCTATTATTACCTGGCGCTGGGGGGGCGGCTGATGAGGAGCAGCAGCGCAGAGATTGGCGCGTTTTCCTTTGACAACATCCAGCTGGCATTCACAAACTCCAGCGGCAACACCTTCTACAGGAACCCTTTCTTCATCCGCAGCCTTTCTGACCTTCACGACCCAATAGAGTTTCTTGTGAGTTCTGACGGAGGAGCAGACATATACCTCAACAGTGTCCAAATAGATTCATACGGCGCGCCTGTCACCAACAGGGCTGTGCCTGTTCTTGCATCTGATTTTGTCCAGGGCGACAACGTCCTTGCAGTCAAGCTTAAGAACGCTGACGGCACAGGAAGGCTTTCAGTTTCCCTCCTGGCAAACATTACAGGAAGGCAGAAGGCCATGGTCATCATGAGCGACGGCGAAGCAAACGACTGTCTTGCGCAGCACGGCGCAGGCACAGACACCGGATGCAATGACTGCGGAAGGGCATGCTGCCCCGGCAGCGACGGGGTAATTGATGAGCCCTGCCCCAGCATTGCCGAACTTGCCGGCTGCAGCGACAGGTATGCCAAGGAGCAGCTGGTCAACCTCTCCTGCTACTACCACAGGGAGCGCAACATAAGCATATACTCTGTTGCGTTCGGCGATGTTGCCGCATGCGGGAAAACTGCGCTGAACCTGTCTGCGCTCTGCGATGACAGCTACACTGAGACAGAACCCCACTACTTTGAAAGCGACAGCCCTGAAGGGCTTGCAGGAATCTACGGCCAGATTGCGAACGAGCTGCGGCTTGCATTCTCAGTCAGACAGTCGCAGATTATTGAAATGGTTGGCGAATACGAGCCATCTGTGCTCTACCCAGACAGTTTCATAAGCCTGAAATACAGGCCGATTGTCCAGCCAGTAGAGCACGGCGACATGCCCATATTCATTGAGACGCCGGACTTCGGCAACTGCTCCTCCTCTGTACTTATTCCTTCGCAGGTCCGCCCGCTTGAGGCTTTCGTCACTTCGTACTCTGCTGAGCACTGGACAGACAGGCTTACAGTCACCAACAGCATGGGCACTCTTGTGGCATACAACCTAAGCAGCTATAACTCAGAGTACTCAAACCTTGGCGATCCGTTCCCTATCGCCATCCCGGGAAGCTACCTTTTGCCGGGTGAAACAAACATAATAACTCTTTCAACCGGCGACTCTCCCACAAACTTCACCAACTGCTCGAGCAACACGACAATGCATTACACTGCCCTCATAAACGTCATTAACCACACCATGCCCTACAGCAAGGTTCTCCCCAATGCGACCGGATGCAGCTGGACAGTTGAGCTTGACATCGGCGAGAACATCAGCATTCTTGTGCCAGACGAATACTCTGGCCCTAAGTCATGCGTCTACACCAACGCCAGCCATGACAGCACAGGCCATGACACCCAGGACTCCTTTGATGCAGCAATGTACAGCTTCCTGACTTTTCTTGACTACAACAACGACGGCAGGATCTTCCTGAGGTTTGACAATGACGACCTTGGCGTGAGCTCAAGGGTTGTGCGCGACGTGCCATACCTCTGGGGGCCGACGATTGCTGAAGTGAGGGTGTGGCAATGAACAAAAAGGCATTCGTCTTCACGATAACATCAATCATATTCCTCACTGTGCTCATGTTCTCAATGAAAATCACGCACAGCTACAGCCTCAGGGACAGAAGCCTTGTGATAGGTGAGCGGGTGCGCTCCATAGACTATTTCATCAGCGACCTTGAGCAGGACATAAGGAGGGGCGCTTTCATTGCAGGATTTCGCGCCCTGCTTGGACTGCAGCAGCACATCACTGCACAGGGTGCGTTTCTAAACGATACCCAGGCAGCCTTCAAAGAGGTTTTCATAAACGGAACCATTGAGGACGAGCCCCTGAGCATAATGAACGAGACAGAGCTTGTGGTGTGGATAGACAGAATGCAGCAAGAGGCAGACAAGCTCGGAATCATCTTTGACTACAGGATTGACGGAGTGAGAATATTCCATGCGAACCCGTGGGTTGTCACAATTCAGCTCAACATATCCATGAATGTCACTGACAGGCAGGGCACTGCCACATGGGAGAGGACAAGCGTTATCTACTCTCTGGTCAATATCACGGACTTTGAGGACCCGCTGTACACTGTCTACACCGGCGGAAGAGTGGCAAACTCCATCAGAAAGACCAACATTAGCGATTTTACAGACGGGACTGACACTGACAACCTGATGTACCACATTGACAACGACCTCTACATCAGTTCCCCCAGCGCGCCAAGCTATATAGACAGGCTTTCAGGGGAGCTGAATGCCTCGCCGTCCGGTATTGAGAGCATAGTCAACCTCAACAGGTTTGAGAGCGTGCAGCTGCCCCTGAAGAACAAGACATGCGTGGACTACATATACTTCTCAGACCTTGAGCCCCAGAGCTGGCTGATAAATGGGACCTACAACTGGCTGCGCCTGGACAACGAATCGAACCACCTGGGAATATACGAGGCAGGCCACCTGATAATAACATGATTGCGCCTGATTCATAGAAAGATATAAATAGAGAGCGAATTACAGGAATTGCGAATGGCAGGAGAGGGGCAGATTGAAACAGGTGTTGACAAGCTTGTCAGCCTGATTGAGAACAGGAAGCGGGTTAGCACGACCGAGGCTGCCAAGGCCCTTGGCGTGTCAACCGCTGTAATTGACGAGTGGGCGGACTTTCTTGAGGAGGAAAAGCTTATCAGCATAGAGTACAAGCTTGCCACAACATACCTTGTTGAGCGCAAGCTCTCCAAAAAGGAGGTTGTGAAGAAGGCAAAGGAGTTCCACGGCTCAAAGGATGCCTTTGTCCGCAAAATTGAGACTGCGCTTGTGAGCATGGACCGCGATACTGCAGGGCTTGAGAAGCTTAAGGAGCAGTTCACGGGGCTCAAGAAGGAGATAGGAAGCGACATTGACCATGTGCGAGACGAGCTTCGGGAGCTTGAGAACTACGAGAAGCTCAAGAAAAACATCGACAGGCAGATGTACGAGCAGCAGAGGGAATACAAGAAGAAAACTGACGAAATCGAGAAAGAGCTCATGAAGGAACGCAGCAAGTTCAAGGAGATAATTGACGACATTGACGTGGAGAAAATCAGGCTGCAGGAGGAAAAAAGCGAGCTTCTCTCACTCAGGGAGCAGGAAGCCAAGATGCTCTCCAAGCTTGACGACTTCAGGCAGGCTGTAAAGCAGATAAGGAAAAGCATTGAAGGCGAGGAGTCCAAGATAAGTGTTGCACAGGACCATGTCAACTACCTGAGCAAGGTGGCTGAAAAGGCCAAGGAGAGAATAATGCGCGAGACAGAAAAGCTTGAGCCGCTCATCAGGGAAAGCAGGGAGCACGAGAAGAAGATACTCGAGACGCAGCAGAAGGTGATTGCCAAGGTGTCCGAGGGCGGGAAGAAAATCAGGGAAAACGTCGCCCAGGGCCGGGCTGCTGCAGAAAGCTTCAAGCGCTTCTTTGACAGCAAGCTTGAGATTGAGAAGATGCTCAGGAAGGTCGAGAAGCACAGGGACGAGCTAAGGGATGAGATGCATGAGCTTATCAGGAAGGCGCATGCCTTTGACCTGGCATCAAAGCAGAGCAACATAAAGAAGTACATGGGCGAGCTAAACAGGAAATTTGCCGAGATAGAAAAGAAGAAAAGCAGCTTTCGCAGCGAAATTGACAAGCTTGTTGCGCGGGTCAGGCGCAGCTTCAGCTAAAAAAAGAGGTAGCGGGAATGGCAAAAAGGGGTAAGGCTTCTGCCGCAAAAAGAAAGGCAGGGGCGCGAAAAAAAGGCGGCAGGGCCAAAAAAAAGCCGACAAAGTCAGGCTTTCGGACTCTGCCTGAGGAAAAGCCAAAAGGGGCCAAAAGGCAGGTTGTCGACGAGTACGACTACAATTCTGACAACATGCCAATCCACATCACCATATACAGGCAGGACGGCGAGTATGTGCCGATTTACGACGTCTCAATCGCATCAATAAGCAGCACGACACAGATGATACTTGAGCAGATAAGGAAAAAGCTCATACGGGAGGTAACCCTGGGGATGGTTGACATAACTGACCTGAAGAAGACAGGGGTTGTTGAAGAGCGCTTCAGGGAGACAATAAGGATTCTGGTCGAGAAATATTTCCCTGACACTGACGACGACACCAAAGGGTACCTGACAACATTTCTGACCCAAAAGGCCCTTGGCCTCGGGAGCATTGAGATACTTATGCACGACGTGCTTCTGGAGGAGATAACCGTAAACCAGTCAGAGGAGCCCGTGTGGGTGTACCACAAGAAGCACGGCTGGCTAAAGACAAACATCATGATACCTGAGGAGGATAAGACAAAGCACTACGCAAGCATGATTGGGAGGAGGGTCGGCAGGCAGATAACCGTGCTTGAGCCCCTGCTGGATGCGCACCTGGAGGAAGGCGACAGGGTGAACGCCACGCTCATGCCGATATCGAGCCACGGGAACACCATAACCATCCGGAAGTTTTCGCGCGACCCCTTCACAATTACGCACTTCCTGAGGTCAAACACCCTGTCCTACGAGGCGGCAGCCCTGATATGGATATCAATGCAGTATGAGCTTTCAGCAATTATAGCAGGCGGCACAGCATCAGGAAAGACAAGCACGCTAAACGCCCTGGCAAGCTTCTTCCCGCCGAACCAGCGCATACTTTCCAAAATTTTTGCACTGGGTTCCCATGTCAACGCGCCAGCCCAATAGCGAGGGCAAGGGAGAGGTTTCCATGGAGGATTTGCTTGTCAACAGCCTGAGGATGAGGCCTGACAGGATTATAGTCGGCGAGGTCAGGAGGAAAAGGGAGGCTGAAACCCTCTTTGAGGCCATACACACCGGACACAGCTGCTACGCGACGTTTCACGCAAACAACGCCGAGGAAACCATAAACCGGCTGACAAACCCGCCGATTGAGGTCCCAAAGACCATGCTTCCGGCAATCTCGCTGATAATAGTCCAGTTCAGGAACAGGAGAACTGGCCTTCGCAGAACCTTCCAGATTGCCGAGATTACGCCCGATGCCAAGGAAAACATCCTGATGCAGTACGACACCAAGCGCGATGTGCTGCGCCAGGTGGGAAGGTCCAAGACCCTTATGAAGACCCTGGAGCTTTACACCGGCAACAGCGCAAGAGAGCTCTCAGGTATCATGAAATCCAAGATGCAGGTTCTCAAATACATGGTCAGGCACGGCATAGACTCTGTTGATTCGGTTGGAAAAGTCATGGCAGAGTACTACACAAACCGCGGGGGCCTGCTGGCAGCAGTCAGGTCAGGCAGGAAGATAGTCTGAAAATGGAGGTTGTCATAACCCAGATAAAGAGGTGGGTGCCAAGCCTAAAGCACAAGCTGCGCCAGACAGACATACCTGACACTGCCGACGAATTCATAAAGAAGATGCTTGTGGCATCGTTTCTGCCCAGCCTTGGCATAGGCATGTTTCTTGCCGGCGGGACGCGTGATTTTCTGGGGCAGAAAGGCAGCCTGCTCCTGGCACTGTGCGCATTTCCAGCCATATTCCTGCTTGTCGCATTCTACCTTTTCAAGATACCGGACTACAAGATCCGCAAGAAAGAGATAGGCATCAGCAGGGAGATAGTGTTTGCGGCAAGGTTCCTCATGATTGAGATAGAGAGCGGGGTCCCCATATACAACGCGTTTATCAATGTCTCGCGCGTCTACCCTGTTGTCGGGGCATATTTCAAGTCAATTGTCGACCAGATTGACATGGGCACATCCATTGAGGATGCAATAAACGACACAATCGAGCTTGTCCCGAGCCAGGACCTGCGCAAGATAATGTGGCAGGTGCTAAACTCCATAAAGACCGGAGCTGATGTGTCGGGCGCGCTCAACGCTGTGCTTGACCAGATTATAAACGACCAGAAGATAGAGGTGGAGGAATACGGCCGCAAGCTCAACCCGCTGGCAATGTTTTACATGCTCATGGCAGTCATCCTGCCGTCGCTTGGCTCGACAATGCTGATTATTTTTGCAAGTTTCATAGGAATCCAGATGAAGCTTCCCATGCTCCTGACAATTGCGGGTCTCTTGGCATTCATGCAGTTTATGTTCTACGGCCTGATAAAGAGCGCAAGGCCGGCGGTTGAACTATGAGCCTCCAGAAAAAGTTTGAGAAGTACAAAGACAAAAGAAAGAGGGAGCTTGTAAAAAAATACGGCAGCGCCAAAACGCCGGAACACAGCGCAGAACAAAAAAACCCCCCGGAAAAGCCCCTCTTCAAAAAGCTCTTCCGGGCGCAAGGAAAAGCAACAGCTGCTTCCAGGGCAG
>CAZFZC010000045.1:0-8392 GCA_964523155.1 uncultured Methanosarcinales archaeon | reverse complement strand
TTCTGCAGGCCGACACAAGCCCCAGGTCAGGAAAGCAGAGCCGGACTTTACGACAAGCTACCTCCGGCCGATGCCCGGCGCGGCAAGAATGTACCCTGAAACCGACGTTCTGCCGGTAAGGCCGCCAAAGCCGGCTGCAAAGGCTGAGCTGATAGGCGACCGAGCAAAGCGCTATATGCAGATGGGCCTCGCTGAGGACCTGGCTATGCAGACAGCAAAAAGCGAAAGCTTTCGGCTTTTTGAGCGAATTGCGGCAGGAATGAGAAACAGAAAACCCTCGCTTGCTGCAGAAGCGATAATATCGTACAGGAGAGTCCTTACAAGGGACTATCAGGGGTGCGACCCAGCCAGGGTCAGCGGCAATGACCTGTCAGCTGTTATTCTGGCAGCTGACCGCGGGGAGATAACTGTTGATTCGATAATGCCTGCGCTTGCGGACGCAGCCAAGGGTGGCCTCAACCTTGTCAGGTACAGGGCGGCAGACCCAGCCGGCCTGGACGAAGACATTAAAAGGATAGTTGCGCAAAACAAGGGCGCAGGCCCGGGAGCAATAATGGGTGAAATCATGAAAAAGTACAGGGGCAGGGTTGACGGGAAAGCAGTCATGGAAAAGGTAAGGAACCTGCTCGGACAGTAAAGCTTAAATATGACCTAGGCAAAAGCCTAGCACCAGGTGGGGCAATTGGACGAGGAGTTCGAGGAACAGTATTTCTGCAACCAGGAGGATGACGCCGAAGAGGATGACCTGGACTTTGAGGATCCGTCCTTTTCGGACAGGGAAGACGACTGATTACCTGATTTTTTTCATTATGTCGGCAAACACTTTCTGGACAGGCTGCTCGCCGTTTATGCTGACAAGAATGTTTTTGTAATGCCCAAGGACAGGCTCAGTTTCTGTGTGGTAAATCGCAAGGCGCTTTCTCACTGCATCCTCCCTGTCGTCGTCCCTGATTACAAGCTGGCCCCCGCATTTTTTGCAGACATTGTTAAGATCCATGCCTTCCATGAAGATGCTGTAGACTGCACCGCACTTTTTGCAGGTTCTTCTGCCGGTTATCCGCTTCACTGCCTCTTCGTCGCAAATGCGTATCTCAACTGCATAATCCAACTTTGTGATGCTGTCAAGGAACCGGGCCTGGGGCAGGTTGCGCGGGTAGCCGTCAAGGACAAAACCGCCACTGCAGTCCGGCCTGGCAATCCTTTCCGCAACAATCTGGTTTGTTACATCATCAGGCACAAGGTCCCCTTTCCTCGTGTATGAAAGCGCAAGCTTCCCAAGCTCTGTCAGGCTGCGTATGTTTTCACGGAACATGTCACCTGTTGAGATATGGGGGGTGTCAAGCTCTTCAGATACAAGCTCTGCCTGCGTGCCTTTGCCTGATGCCTGCGGGCCTATCATGAGAATTCTCATGGCAGCCCAGGAGAATGCTTTATTTAAAAAATTAACTGAGCTCCAGGTATTTTGCGGCCCAGATCATTCCCTCGTCTGCTGCATACAGCATGCGGATGTAGGGCTTCTTGTTCTTGTCGAAAAGCTCAAGGAAGTTTTTGTGCCTGCCTATGTGCTCTGCATACTGCGCCATGTATTTCCTGAAAAGGACGGGCCTGTATTTTTTCGCGAGTTCCATGAAGCACAGCCCCAGATGGCACCAGACCGTACTTTCCTCGTAGTCCGAAAGCAGAAGAGAAAATGGAAACCGGCTTTTCTGCACGCGTTTCGCAGCATACCTCAACGGAAACGGCCTGTCAAGCCCGGCATTTATGATGCTTGCAAGGGCTTTTTCGAAAAGGTCTTTTCCTGCAACATTGCACCAGAAAGCGAATGTGTTTGCGTCGCCTGCAACATATTCCCTTTTCCTGAGGTCGTCGTAGAAGTACGAGCCGTTCCAGAAAACCCTGACAATTTTCTCCTTGAGCCGCAGGGACCTGAATGGGTTTTTCAGCCCTGCCATGTCAAGCTCATCGGAAAGCATGGCCATCATGCAGTTGTCATAGCACGAGCTTACCCTTCTGTGGTGGTCCTTCATTGAGGAAAAGGCCGCATCAAGAACAAGCCCTGTGCGCGGGTCCAAAACATGGGAAAAATAATAGTCAACCTGTTCAATGAGAAAAGGCTTGTAGATTTCGGCAAGCTCGCTACACCCGCCTTTTCTCAGGCTGTAGAGAAGAAGGGGCAGGCTGTCGGGGCTGAAAGAGAAAACATGGACCGGCCTGTTACCTATGATGGCTGTTGCAAGGGTTTTTTCACGGCTGTAGATGCTGAGTGCATACTGCAGGGTGCTTGCAACCTCCCTGCCAAGCCCAAGCTTCATAAGCCCTGGCACGGCGAATGCGAAGTCCCGTATGTAAAACCCACTGAAATGGCCTGTGCTCGTCCTGAAATACCTGCCGGTGTAGCAGTCATATACTACCTGCCTGCATATTACTTGAGGCGTTCCGGCATATTTTCGAAAGCCGTGTTCTCTTACCTGCCTTGCCCTGGCAAGCATCCGCAGGCCTTCTGCTATAAGGACAAACTGCATGGACGAGCCCGGGGGGAAATTCGGGTGCGGCCTCAATGTGCCAAACCGTTCGAACCCCCGACCTAGTGCTCTCACGCGCCTCAGCTAACTCTCTTCATGCCAAACAGGCACTACTCCTAGGGTCATTCATTGGCATAGGAGGCACTCGCGCTATCCTGGCTGCGCTACGGGCTCAACCCTACCCTGGTTTTCTGAAGTGTATTTTAAAGGTTTTGCTTGACAGCTGGCAAACCAAAAACGGGCGGGCAAAATCCATTTGGCCGGGGCTTTTGCCAATGGTTGGGCCACACCCTAGAGCACCAGGGATGCCAGGCCGAGAAAAACGAAGAAACCGAACAGGTCTGTTGCGGTAGTTATGAATATTGCTGCGGAAGTCGCCGGGTCTTTTCCCAGCCTTTTCATGACAAGCGGGACAACTGAGCCGAAAATGCCGGCAATCGCCAGATTTATGACCATTGATACTCCCACAATAATGCCCAGGGCCGCGTTCTGGTTGAAGAGCGCGGCAACAACCGCAACCATTGCACCGATGATGCACCCGTTTGCAAAGCCTGAAAGTGTTTCCCGCAGGATAACCCTGGATGCAGTGGAAAGCTCTATCTCGCGCAGCGCAATCCCCCGTACCATGACTGCAAGGGTCTGGGTGCCTGTATTTCCGCCCATGCCCGCGATAATTGGAAGATAGACTGCCAGAAGCACGTACCTGCTTATTGTTTCCTGAAACATGCCTACAACAGAGGCTGCCAGAAATGCTGTAGCAAGGTTGAGTATGAGCCACCTGTACCTGCTTTTCACCTTGGATGGCACGCTGTCGTAAACATCCTCTTCCTGGCTTACGCCTGCAAAGTCATAAAGACCTTTTGCTGTCTTCTCGTCAAGCAGACCAAGAACATCATCGGAGTATATAACCCCAAGGATGCATTTGTCCTCATCTAGGACAATTACCTTGCTGTGCGGATGGCTGCGAAAGACCCGAAGCACGCCGCTCTCTTTCTCGTCATACCTTATTGTCGGAACTTTCCTTACGTATTTGCCAACAAGCTCTGTTCTTCTGGCAAGCGCAAGCTCATGCACCGGCAGTTCGCCCTGCAAAAACCCGTCTTCAACCACCAGTATTGTTGGAACCCTCCCTGTGCGCTTGCCGTGCCTGCGTAGCATCCTGCAAAGGTCCTCAAACCTGGTTTTTCTGCCAACCTCAATGTAATCCAGGCTCATTATGCCTGCAGCAGTCTTCGGGTTGAACTTCAGGAGAAACTCAACCTTCTCCCTTATCTCTGTGCCAAGCCTTTGCAGTAACCTGTCCCGCCTGTGCCTGCCGATGCGCTGCAGCAGGTCTGTGGTATCGTCAGGGTCCAGGTAGCGGAGCAGGTTTACAATCTCATTGTCCTTAAGATCGCCAAGAATCTTTTCCTGCAGCGCCCTTGAAAAGCCCAGAAGCCTAAACCCCTGCTTGTTTGGAGGAATCATGCGGAATGCCGCCAGCCGTTCGCTGGGCCAGAGCGCCAGAGAATATATCTCGTTCTCAGGCGTGCGCTTTCGGCTGTTTTTCATTCCCAAAACATATGAACTGCGTCATTAATAAATATTGTCCCTGCCTGCACTGGGATATTTATAAACCACTGGCAATTCCCAGGGCTAATGTACAGGATAAAGCAGCTGCCCAAAGACTTTGCAGTCAGGGAGGTGATGGACCTTGCGCCGGGAAAACATGGCAGCTACAGCTACTACCTCTTGAGAAAGCGCATGCTCGGCACAGCAGATGCGGTCCGCACTGTGTGCAGGCTGTTAAACGTGCGGGAAAAGTTTGTAAACTATGCAGGCGCAAAAGACAGGGTTGCAGTGACATCCCAGCACATCTCGATTTCAAGAGGGCCTGCGAAAGACCTTTGTGCCAGGAACCTGTCTATAACCTTTCTTGGGAGGGGCGAGGACAGAATTGCCCTTGGCAGCCACAGGGGGAACCGCTTTCGGATTGTTGTGCGAAACATCCGCAGCCTGCCTGTTCCAAAGAAGGAAATACTCAACCTCTTCGGCAGCCAGAGGTTTGGTGCAGCCGGGCTTAACCACCTGGCCGGAAAGGCGATAGTCCTGCGTGACTTTAAGAAGGCAGCCAGGCTGATTTCATACCCTGCAGCCGACAGGCACCTGCAAAGGCACCCCAACGACTACGTGGGGGCACTACGCACCCTGCCAAAAAGGATTCTTCTTCTCTATGTGCATGCCTACCAGTCGTACCTCTGGAACAGGCTTGCCTGCCACACAAGCGAAAAGGAAGTGCCTGTGCCAGGCTTTGCCAGCAAGCCGACAAAAGGGCTTATGCGCCTGCTAAAGGAGGAGGGAGTTGGCCTGCGGGATTTTGTTGTCCGGGAGATGCCTGACCTTAGCGCTGAAGGAACAGTGCGCTCCTGTACAGCAGCTGTCCACAGCCTGCAGATTTCTGACCTTATGCCTGATGAGCTTAACAGCGGCATGAAAAAGTGCATTCTGCAGTTCTTTCTTGAGAAGGGGGTTTACGCAACAGCTGCAGTTGCGCAGATGTTTAAGTAAAAAATAAATACACAGCAATACTACCCATGCCATATGGGCATGTGCGAAATGTGTGGTGTACGGGGCAGCCTCTACAGGGCCAATGTGGAAGGCACAATGCTTTCTGTCTGCAGGAAATGCGCGGGGTTTGGAAGGGTTGTTGGCAGGGAAGAGAAGGCAGTTCAGGCTGCAAAGCCAAAACCCGTGGAGAAAAAGCCTGAGCTCCTGCAGGTGATTGTGGGGGGATTTGGGCCCATAATAAGAAGCGCGCGCGAGCGCAGGGGGCTTAAGCAGAAGGAATTTGCCAGGGCAATTGCAGAGAAGGAGAGTCTGGTTCAGAAGCTTGAGTCAGGAAGCTTTGAGCCAAGCATACAGCTTGCACGCAAGATAGAGTCGTTTCTTAAGGTGAAGCTGGTGGAGCAACACGAGGAAAAGCATGAGGCCGGGTTTCGGGCAGCCCAGCCCAGCCTTACAATAGGGGATGTGCTTGCAAGGAAATAGGCTATTTCTTCGGCTTCATTATCGGAAAGAGAATAACATCGCGTATTGACTTGGCCCCTGTAAGAAGCATCACCATCCTGTCTATACCAATGCCTATGCCTGCGTTC
Source organism: uncultured Methanosarcinales archaeon (assembly GCA_964523155.1). Lineage (GTDB taxonomy): Archaea > Nanobdellota > Nanobdellia > Woesearchaeales > DSVV01 > CAYXZQ01. The sequence goes on along the minus strand of CAZFZC010000045.1, from coordinate 2,736 downwards.
GGGCAAAGGCCGCTTTCCAGGGCCTCAATATAGTCCTCATCCATTGGATGAGCCTCCTCGTCACCGCCCCTGCCAAGCCTTGCCTGCTCAACCAGGTGTTCCCTTTGGACTACAGGGTCAATGAGCTCAGAGTACGAATTTGCAACCTCCCAGCCGTTGACGTAGGATTCAACGCGCTCAATCTTTTCAGGGTCGCGCCTGCTTTCCCGTGCAAGGGGGCAGGTTTCCCTGGGCAGGTCAGTTATGTGCACAGGGCCAATCAGTTTTGACTCGCAAAGCTCCTCAAACACCTGGGCAATCAAAAGGCCCCGGCTTTTTGCAGGCTTCCGGCTTTTCACAAGCTTGCAAAGCTCGGCATCAGCGAGTTTCCAAATATCCTTTCCGCCGTATCTCTTTATTGCCTCTTCCATTGTCATGCGTTTCCATGGAGCCCTGAGGTCAATCTTCTTTCCCTCATAGGTTACAACAGCTGAGCCTGTAACCTTTTCGGCAACATGCTCCCAAAGCTCTTCCAGAAGCTTCATTGCGTCGTTGTAGTCAGCATAGGCAGTCTGGATTTCCATCATTGCAAACTCTGGGTTATGGGTCCTGTCAGCGCCTTCGTTGCGAAAGCACATGCTCAGGTCATAGACTTTCTCAAACCCGCCGACAAGCAGCCTTTTCAAATGCAGCTCATAGGCAATTCTGAGGTACATATGCATGTTCCATGCGTTTATTTTTGTCTTAAACGGCCTTGCGCTGGCTCCGCCGTACTGCGTCTGGAGAATGGGCGTCTGGACCTCGGTGTACCCGCGGCAGTCCAGAAATGAGCGGATTTGCGCGTAAATTTTTGCCCGCCTAAAAAAAATTTCCTTTACCCCAGGGTTCATTATCAAATCCAGATGGCGCTTCCTGTAGCGCAGCTCAGGGCCTTTTAGGCCGTGGAACTTCTCAGGCAGAGGCCTTACTGATTTGGCCAAGAGGACCAGTTCCTTGGCGTAGACAGAGACTTCACCTGTCTTTGTCTTGAACACATGCCCCCTGGCGCCGACAATGTCGCCTATGTCAAGGTTTTTCAGAATGCTGTAGTTTTCAGTGTCGCCCTGCCTCAGATACAGCTGCAGCCTGGCTGTGTCATCCTGGATGTGCAGGAACCCTGCCCTGCCCATGTCCCTGACTGACATTATCCTCCCGGCAACGCTTACCTTTGCCCTGGCGTGCTCTTCCCTATCTATACTTTTGTACTTCTCCAAAATGCCTGCGCATGAAGAGTCCTTCCTGTAGGAGTATGCATACGGCTCTGCCTTTTCCCTGCGCAGGGACTCTATCTTTGCCATGCGCTCAGCCACAAGGGCGTTCGGTTCTGCCATAAGGATGCAAAACCTGCGGAATTTATAAAAGTTGCCTGAAGCCTGGGCGCCTAAAGCCTGGCAACGCCAAACTACAGGCTATGGAGTTTGGGTATGCAGCACGATGCCTCTGCCCTTTTGTCCCGGCGGGTTCTGGGCAGGCCAGTCCACCAATAGCTTTATATAGAATCCTTTTACCTAGTCAGCTGATGCAGCAGAGGACTGTCATTGGCCTGGTGGAGGAGGTGACTGTGTTTGGGCCGGCAGGAAATGCCAGGACAAGCGCCCGCATTGACACCGGCGCGCACTCGAATTCCATTGACAGCGGGATAGTAAGGAAGCTTGGGCTGGACATTCCCGAACAGACAACACTTGTCAAAAGCGCCAGCGGAAACACCAGGCGGCCGGTTGCCCAGCTGGACATTGAAATTGCCGGAAAGCGCCTCAGTGGCAGGTTTACCATTGCTGACAGGAAGCACCTGAAATACCACGTGCTTGTGGGAAGGGACATACTCAAGCACGGCTTTTTGATTGACCCGCAAAAATGAAGGCAGCACTCATATCTCTGGGAAGCACAAGCTCGCAGTGGACGCTTGATGCCATGTCGCGGCATTTTGATGTAGTGGACAGCATAGATGTAAGAAAGATAGAGATAAACATCGGGGCAAAGAAGGACGCAAGGCTGCTGTACGGAAGCAAGCAGTTTCCCAGCTACGACTGCATATACGCCAAGGGCTCGTTTCGCTTTGCAAGCATCCTTAGGGCGGTTACAGCACTACTGGGCGACACATGCTACATGCCCATACGCGACAGCGCATTCACTCTGGTGCACAACAAGCTCCTCAGCCACATTGTGCTGCAGCAGCATGAAATACCCATGCCAATCACATACCTGAGCGCATCGGGCAGGGCAACCAAGAAGCTTCTTGAGCGGATAAGCTACCCCATTGTTCTGAAGTTTCCCGAAGGCACGCAGGGCAAGGGCGTGATGTTTGCCGACACATATGCAGCTGCATCCTCCTGGCTTGATGCGCTCAGAACCCTCAAGCAGCCCTGCATAATACAGGAATACGTTGAGACAGGTTCAACTGACATACGGGCAATTGTGGTCGGAGACAGGGTAGTTGCCTCAATGCAGAGAATAGCTGTGCACGGCGAGAAGCGCGCAAACATTCACGCAGGCGGAATCGGCGAGGCAGTAGAGCTTGACACCCACACCAAAAAGATTGCAGTGCGCGCAGCACAGGCCCTTGGCGCCGGGATCTGCGGCGTGGACATGCTGACAGGGGCCAAAGGCCCACAGGTCATTGAGCTTAACCTCTCGCCCGGGCTTCAGGGCATAAAAAAGGCAACAGGAACCGATGTTGCCGAACATATTGCAAAATACCTTGCCAGGCAGGCAGCAGAG
>CAZFZC010000044.1:1502-8485 GCA_964523155.1 uncultured Methanosarcinales archaeon | reverse complement strand
CTGTTGCTGCCTGGGTCCTGTATCTCATGTGGGTGAAGGCAGACCTTGAAATCAAGTACAGCATCATCCTTGCGGTCTGGTTTGCCGCAACAATATATGCCAGCAGCAAGGGTGTCCGGTTTATCCTCCTGCTTGTGCCTGCAGCGGCAATAGCAATCGGCATAACAGTCGGCCTTCTGACAAAGTGGCTTTCCGGCTGGGCGAAGGAGGCCTTTGAGGTCAGGTGGGCAGATGCTGCTGTGTTCCTGCTGTTCTTCGTGCTCCTTTTCATGCTGCCAACCAACTTTACAAGCGCAATGTCTGGGAACGTGAATGCCAAGCCAAGCGCGCTTGGCGCAGCATATGCAACAGCACTTGGCGAAATCCCCAGCATGAACGACGACTGGTATGCTGCGCTGGCCAAGATAAGGGACGAGTCAGAGCCGGACGCGATAATCAACTCATGGTGGGATTTCGGGCACTGGTTTGCAGCAATCGGCGAGAGGGCAGTCACGCTTGACGGCGGCAGGCAGAACAACCCGCAGGCGCACTGGCTGGGCAAGCTGATGCTTACGTGGGACGAGGATGAGTCTGTTGGTATCCTGAGGTATCTTGACTGCGGCTCTAATACTGGGTTTGACAGGCTTTACGAATATATGGGAGAAGACAACCTTCGGGCGATAAGCACCCTTTATGAAATCATCCCGCAGGACAGGGACACTGCGCGCAGGATTATCCTGGACGCAGGGATAGGCGAAAGTGAGGCAGGCGAGGTTCTGAGGTACACGCACTGCGAGCCGCCGGAAAACTACTTTATTACGAGTGAGGACATGGTAGGCAAAAGCGGGGTCTGGGCGCATTTTGGCTCGTGGAACTTCACCAGGGCAGTCATGTACAACCAGGTGCATGATGAGAACGAGGAAGACGGCATAAGGATCCTGCAGGAGGGGTTCGGCCATAACGCAAGCAGCGCAGAGAAACTGTACTGGGAGATTGTGAACGCAAACCCGGACAGGTGGATAAGCCCCTGGCCTGCCTATGCAGGAAGCACTGCCTGCACAGTGACAGGGGATGTGATAGCATGCAACAACGGAATTGTCTTTGACATGGCAAAAGAGGAGTTTACTATTGACACGGGCCAGGGCATAAGGCACCCGCATTGGGGTGCATACATCAAGGACAATGAGTTCAGGATACAAAGGTACAGCGAGGACACAATCAACCTGCCACAGACAGACAGGCCCCTTGGCGTTGCAATAGTGCCGCAGGGCAATTCTTATGTTTCGGTCATGATGGACGGGGCGCTGACAGGAAGCATGTTCACACGGCTCTTTTACTACGAGAACCAGGACCGCGGGCTTAGGCATTTTGAGAAGTTCCATGAGGTTACTGATGTTACCGGCCAGAAGATAATCGTCTGGAAGGTTGACTGGGACGGCATGGCTCTAGAGGATGCGCCCCTGGATAAGACAGATGAACAGGCAGAAGAGGACAGTGCAGGCAAACCTATGGAAGATGAAACTGACACAGCAGGCCTGGTCAGGCTCGAGCACATCCTTGTGAGCACAGAGGAAAGAAGCATAGAGGATGCGCTTGCCCTTGCAGAAGATATCCGAAGTCGTGTCAGCGCCAACAATTTCACAGACGCCCTTGCAGAGAGCGAATGCGAATCAGACTGCGAGCTTCCCTGGATTTCTGAGGGTGCCATGCCAGGGTTTGACGCCGCCTTCGGGATGGAGGTCGGCGAGATAAGCGAGCCTGTGCTCACGGATGCAGGATATGAGATTTTCCTAGTGACAGCCAAAAAATGAGAAAGGTGAACTGGCCGAAGATACTCCTCGGCCTGATACTTGCACTAGCGTTTCTACTTCGTCTCTATCACATTGATTATCCCATTATCGATTACCACAATATGAAAGAGGCCCACACGCTGATGGAGGCCAGGCACTTTCTTGAGGACGGAGATTTTTTCACCAACAGGCTGGACTACCAGTCAAGCCTGGATAATCCCGAGGGCGTGCACAGCGACAATTTCCCCCTGTTTGGCTGGATTATTGCCGGCCTCTGGAAAGTCACCGGGATAAGCGTGACAGCGGCAAGGCTCGTTGTCATACTTATGTCTGCTGCAATTGTGCTTTTCACATACCTTGTCGCACGTGAGGTTTTTGAGAAGCAGGACATTGCGCTGCTCTCGGCGTTTCTTGCAGCTGTAATGCCCCTGTTCGTGTTCTTTGGCAGGCGAGTGTTCTACGATGTCCCGGCACTCCTGTTCACCCTGGCAGGGACTTATTATTGCCTGAGATGGATTAAGTCAGGAAAATGGTCAGAGCTTGGGCTTTTTGTGGGAGGCATGGCTCTTGGCGCACTCTCAAAGGCAGTATACCTGATTTATGCCCTGCCGCTTGCAGCAGTTTTCCCGTGGAACCGCTTCTGGAACAAAAAATACCTCAGGCAGTACGCGCTGGCCGGCCTGGTGCCGCTGTCGATAATACTTTTCGCGGTTTTTGACAGGAACAACTATGTAACAGGCATATTTTCAAGGATGCTTCGCCCTGAACAGGTTTCTGAGTTTTTTTCTGCTGCCTACTGGCGCCAGATTTACCTTTATGCAGTTGTCGACAACTACAGCGCAGCCGGGTTTTATTTAATGCTGCTCGGCTTTTTCATATCGCTTTTCTACCTGAGAAACAAAGCCCAGAGATTCATGGCAGCAGGCGTCATTTCAATTCTGCCCTACAGCTTTGTTATCGGCTGGATGCTTAGGGGGCACAACTATTACCAGTTCCCGTTCATACCCTTTGTTGCAATGCTGCAGGCTTATGCGCTGGTGTATGTCTCTGCATCGCTTGCAAGCCTTGCGGGCCTAAAAAAAATGAAGCGCAGCGTTGCTGTCTATGGCCTTGTTGCAGCAATCTTTGTGCTTTTCCTGGTAAAGCCTTACTGGGTTTCTGCTTCAAGGCAGTTTGACACCCAGTTCTACGGCCTGGACATGGCAGGGAAGTTCATCGGCGCAAACAGCGCCAGGGGCGAGAGGATATTTGGCTCAGGCCACCAGGAGACAGCCATGTACTGGTACGCGGGAAGGCAGGGCATAAAGACTCCTGACACTGTGGAGGAGGTTATGGCTCTTGAAGAAATCGGCTACAGATGGCTGTTTGTCTACCAGTGGGGATTTGCAAACATGCAGGCAGCGCCCGAAGTCTGGCAGCACTTCAAGTCAAACTACAGGCTCAGGCAGATAGGGGTAGCAAACCCGGGCCAGCCGCAGCTTTACTACATTATCCTTGAGAAGGGCGGAAGCTACAATGAGAGCATGCTTGAGTCATACGCACAGAAGCATCCGGCCAGGGAGACATGGTATTTCACAACCAGAGGCAAAACCATGTTTTACACCATAGACGTTCCGGAGATGCAATGAAGACAGCAACCCTCCTGAAAACCGCACTCACCCTAGCCATCCTTGCCCTCTTGTTCCTAAAAGTTGCTGACATAAGCAGCTTTCTGCGAAGCCTTGCAGAAACAAACTGGACAATTGCCGCACTGGCAATGGCGCTATGCCCGGTTCCTGTATTTCTCGGGGTCCTTCGCTGGCGAAGGATTCTCGGAAACAAAATACCACTGGGAAAAGCGCACATACTCTACTATATTGGCATGTTCTATGCATCCGTGACCCCGGCAAGGCTTGGCGAGCTTGCGCGCGGGATTGCGGCTGCGAATGAGACAGGCATTAGCAGGACTAGGGGGGTATCATCTGTTATTTTGGAGCGGGGATGGGACTTTACAGTTGCAGGCACAATCGTCATTTGCTTTCTGGTCTGGCAGAACGCTGCATTCATGTTCGCTGCTGCTGCAATAATCTCTGTTCCTGTTTACATGTCCGGGTTTCGGGCAGCAGCGAAGCTGGGGCAAAAGGTAAAGTTCCTGAAAACAATTGACCTTGGGCAGCTGTCCCCTGGGGAAGGCGTGCTGCTTTCGCTTCTCACCTGCGCAAGGTGGCTTGTGCTGACTTCTGTGTTCTGGCTCGTCCTGCAGGCAACAGGCATTGGCCAGGTTCCGTTTGCCAGGGCAGCAATGTCAGTATGCCTTGCTGCAGTGGCTCTCGCAGTGCCCCTGACAGTCAACGGCTGGGGCGTGCGCGAGGCTGTTTTCATCTGGGCACTCAAGCCATATGCGCCTGCAGGGGCAGCGCTTGGGGCAAGCGTGCTGTTTGTGCTGGTTACAACATACCTTGCAGCTGCAGCAGGCGGCATCCTCAGCCTGGCTGAAAACACCGGCAGGTTATCCACTGCCAAGGAATCACATAAAACAAGATTTATATAAGCAGGGGCTTTTTCCTGGTTCCATGAAGCCGCCAGTGTCTGTCATCGTCCCTGCGCACAACGAGGAGAAAAACGTAGGGTTGCTCTGCCGGGGCATCCGCGGTGTTCTGCGGGCATCGGGGTTTTCTGACTATGAGATAATACTTGTGGATGACGGGAGCACTGACAACACGTTTAATGAGATGAAGTCTGCCAGGCAGGGTGACAGGCGGATAAAGATAGTCAGGTTCCGCACGAATTTCGGCAAGAGCAGCGCGCTTCAGGCAGGATTTTGCCTAGCAGAGAAGGACGTTGTTGTCACAATGGACGCTGACCTGCAGGATGAGCCCAGGGAGATACCCCGGTTTGTCGAAAGGCTTTCCTGCGGCTACGATGTCGTATCAGGATGGAAATACAGGAGAAAGGATCCTATCACAAAGACCCTGCCTTCAGCTGTCTTCAACCTGCTGGCAAGGCTCCTTACCGGGCTTCGCATCCACGACTTCAACTGCGGCTTTAAGGCTTACACTCTTCGGGCTGCAAAAGAAATCCGGCTTTACGGCGAGATGCACAGGTATATTCCTGCGCTTGCTGCCATGAAGGGGTTTAAGGTGGGTGAAATAAAGGTTACGCACAACAGGCGAAGGTTTGGCAGGAGCAAGTATGGCTTTTCAAGGCTGTTCCGTGGAACATATGACCTTATCACAGTCACTTTTTTCCGCAAATATTCAAGAAGGCCCCTGCATTTCTTCGGAGCAATAGGCGCACTGTTCCTTGCTGCAGGCTTTGCCACGGGCCTGTTTCTGGTGTATGAAAAGATCACGGGCAGCCAGATAAGCGACAGGCCGCTGCTTTTTTTCTCAATGCTCCTGATAATTGTCGGGACACAGTTTGTATCGCTCGGGCTCCTTGCTGAGCTGATTATCAGAAACAGGGGGCAGGAAGAGTATGTCATTGACGAGGTTATCAAATGAATATTCTTGTGCTTAACCCGGGAACAAAGCATGCGAAAAATGTTGTGCGCGACCTCATCTACGGCTGCTGGTGCAAAGGCAAAAGGATAGGCGGCATGCAGTCGCCGCCCCTAAACCTCTTGACTGTTGCAACAATCCTTCGCAACGACGGCCACAGTGTTTCCTTTGTTGACGCGCTTGCCGAGAGAAAAACAATTGGCAGGCTGAAGGGAACAATAGCCAAATCCGATATGGTCTTGATTAACACTAGCACCATGACCTTTCGCGAGGACTGCCTGACAATACGAAAATGCAAGGAAATCAACCCCGGGCTTGTATCTGTGATTTTCGGAAGCCATCCAACCTTCATGCCAAAAGAGAGCCTGGCTGAAGAAATAGACATAATTGTCAGAAAAGAGCCGGAGTTCATTATCCGGGACGTATGCAGGAGGATTGGGTCAGGCAGGGACTACAGGACAGTCAGGGGCATCGGATACAAAAGGAACGGCAGGGCAGTTATAAACAGGGATTACCCTTTCATAGACCTGGACAGGCTACCCGTCCCAGACAGGAGGCTCCTGCCAAAGAATACAGACTATTTCAACCCCCTTGTGAAAAAAGTGCCATACACCACAATGATAACATCAAGGGGCTGCCCTGCCGGATGCACATTCTGCACTGTGCCTGCGTTCTATGGTAGCAAAATCAGGGCAAGGAGCGCTGAGCTCGTCCTTGAGGAGCTACGGGAAATAAGGAACCAGGGATACAGAGAGGTATGGATACGCGATGAGACGTTCACTGTCTACAGGGACAGAAACATCAGGATATGCAAGGAAATCATAAGGCAGGGGCTTAACCTTTCGTGGATGTGCAACGCAAGGATAGGGACAGTTGACAAGCAGACCATGGCGCTCATGAAACAGGCAGGCTGCCACATGATAAAGTTCGGCGTGGAAAGCGGCGTTCAGCATATCCTTGACAATGTCAGGAAGGGAATAAGCGTGAAAAAGACAGTTGAGACTTTTCGCTGGGCGCATGAGGTTGGCATGGATACGCACGCGCACATGATGATAGGCATGCCCGGAGAAACAAGGGAAAGCATTGAGGAGAGCATACGGTTTGCAAAAAGGATTGACCCCACAACAGCAAGCTTTGCAGTCTGCACGCCTTACGCAGGCACCCCCCTGTTTGAGACAGTCGTTAGGGAGCACCCTGAGATAAGAGACGGAAGCGAAATTGAGCTTGCAAGCGTGCATGAGACCAGCTTCTTCAACCAGTATTTCACTAAACTTAGAAGGAAGGACCTTAACAAGGCTCTGCGTCGGGCATACAGGAGCTTTTACCTCAGGCCTGTATATCTTGCAAGGTGGCTGCTACGAATCAAAAACACCGACGAGCTCAGGAGAGTGGCAATGGCAGGGGCAAACGTGTTCTCATTTGGCTTTTACAGGGAGTAGCCATTTGGCAATATAATACCTGCGGCAGAAGAACTTCTCTTCATATGCGGGCCTACCAAGGTGGGTTTTGAGGGCCAGGGGTGTTACTGCCCAGAGATGCTCTTTCTCCCAGTGACAAAGCCGTGCAAGCGTGAAGAAAGGCTCGTTTGGTACGCTCACTATTATTTCCCTTGCAGCAACCCTGGCGATTTCCCTGATTGCGGCAACCGGATTGCGTGTGTGCTCCAGAACCTCAAGCGCAACAACTGCGTCAAATGAGCGGTCTTTAAAGCTTAGGGACTCTGCGTCTTCCCTGC
>CAZFZC010000044.1:0-1492 GCA_964523155.1 uncultured Methanosarcinales archaeon | reverse complement strand
TGCCTTTTGTTTTCGGAGAGGCGTCAGCGGATGTGACTTTTCTTCTGCCCAGGAGCTTTGCAAGCATGAAGTCAGCCGCCCCTATATCCAGTACTGTCATGCAATCCCTGCCAACGAGGCCGGATGCTTTCCTGAGCCTGTATCTCCTTATCATATTGTATATTGACTTCTGCATGAACAGGGGTGTAAGTGCCATGAATATAAAATTAACTTTAAATATTTGCCAAGAACACAGCAAAGCTGTGGCAACGGTTGCAGTAGTCAGGACAGGCCCGGGCAGCGCTGTCAGGGATTTTGGAAGGGCAATGGAGCTTGCCGGCTACAGAAGGCACCTGAGGAAAAGCAGGGACACTATTCTCAAGCTTAACCTTTCGTGGACAAAGTACTATCCTGCATGCTCCACATCGCCCTGGCAGCTTGAGGGAGTGATACAGAAACTTTTGTCGGACGGCTACAGAAATATTCTGCCTGTCGAGAACAGGACTGTTGTGACTGACCCTGTAGAGGGCGCGCTACAGAACAGGTGGACAGGTATACTGGACAGGCACTGCCTGAAGTACACACCTCTCACACGGGTAAAGTGGGTAAGATTTAAACCCAGGAGAAACCTGCTTGCACTGGACAAAGTGTTCCCGGACGGGCACAGAGTCCCGAAGATGTTCATGGGCAGAAATATTGTGCACCTGCCCACGATGAAGACCCACGGCCATACAACGACCACAGGCGCTGTGAAAAACGCTTTCGGAGGGCTTATAACCGAAAGGAGGCACCACTGCCACAAACATATCCACGACGTGCTTGCAGATCTGGTGGCAATCCAGAAGGAGCTGCACCCGGGGATTTTTTCTGTCATGGATGCGACTGTGTGCGGCACAGGAAGGGGACCAAGGACAATGAAGCCTGTTGCAGCAAACAGGATTCTTGCGGGCGCAGACCCTGTTGCCCTTGACGCAGTTGCGGCCCGGATAATGGGGTTTGACCCCATGCGCATAGGCTATATCAGAAAATGCCACGACCTGGGCCTGGGGTGCGGCAACACTGACGAGATTGACATTGCCGGCGAGGACATCCGCAGCCTGAGGCTGCGCTTTCGTACTGGCAGAAGCCCTGTGATATTTTGGGACCAGGTGCTTAGGGGGAGCGCGCTATTTGAGAGGGTAATCTTCAGGAGCAGACTGTTTCGGCTCTGCGTTTTTGCCAGCGCGTTTTACCACGACAGGCTGTGGTACCAGACTGTCGGCAGGGCCAGGATAGGCCGATTCATGAAAACACCGTGGGGAAGGCTGTTTCAGAGCTACGAAAACCGGCGTGGCCGGTAAGCGGACGCAAATGGCACAGACCCGGGGACAATTAACGGAAAATTCAGCTCTATCCGGAACCTATCTGGCTGCACAGGCAGGTGGGGCGGCATTCACAATATTTTTATAACGCAGCCATGACCACATGCGTATGTACACGTACCTGGTTCTCATGAGGCCGCAGCAGTGGTACA
>CAZFZC010000043.1:1762-8515 GCA_964523155.1 uncultured Methanosarcinales archaeon | reverse complement strand
CACATCCCCAACGAGCGCTGCCTGTTTCTTGGGCTCAAGGCTGGCGGGCAACACGCCAAGCCCGCCCAGTTTTCCCAGGGCAACAGCCATCTCCCTGCCAGTCACTGCCTGCATTGCGGCTGATAACAGCGGGAGCTCAAGATAAAGGTAGCTGTCGGCGTGCCTGCAAAGCCTTGTGCTTATGCCGACCCTTGACATGACACTGTCTGTTGTGGTTTTGCCAGTCAGAAGCCTGTACTCTTTCAGGCTGCGGGAGGGCTCAGGAATTATGGTTGCCATTTTTGCATAAGCATATTGCATAAGCATGGCAATGGTTTATATAGTTTTCTGGATTTCCCCTGCGCATGCACACTGTTGCAGGCGCAGTCTGCTATGATGACTCCTACAGGGTCCTTCTGATGAGAAAGGGCAAGTGGGACGGCTGGATAATTCCCGGCGGTAAAAGGGAAGGAACCGAAAGCATCAGAAACACGCTGCGCCGCGAATTTCTGCAGGAGTTTTCCCTGGCGCTTGAGGATATTGTGTGGGTTGGCGAGAAGCATATCAGCCCCCGCGAGTACAGACCGGGCACTGCAATGCACTATGTGGATTATTTTGCCCGGGCACAGGGCAGTGTGGGCGGGGTCAGTGCAGAGGTTGACGAATGGGGGTGGTTTTGCAGTGCACAGCGGCAAAGGATGCACCTCCCTGCTCCGCTTGGAATTCTCCTTGCCATGTACGACTGGGCAGTTGAGTCAAAGAGCAAGATTTATATTCCCCGCCTGCGTTCTCATGTCCAGGGGTGATACTGATGGCAATAGGCATGCCTGAAATTGTTGTAATACTGGTAATTATACTGATACTCTTTGGCCCAAGGAGGCTGCCCAAGCTTGCCAAATCAATCGGCAGGTCTGTCGGTGCCTACAAGAGGGGGCTTAAGGAAGACGAGGTCAAGAAGTCCGGGAAGAAAAGCAAAGGCTAGGATGCAAACATTAGTTGAGCACCTGGATTAGCTTCGCAGGCGAATCCTTGCCTGCGTAGTTTTCTTTGCCTCTATGTCTGCTCTATGAGGCAGGCCTGCTTGTGGCAGGCCTTAAAACCCAATGAGCCCTCCTGCCAGGTGGTACACATCAAATCCCACCTTTTCAAAGAGATGAAGTATCCTCCTGCTCCTGCTACTGCTCCTGCAGTACACAAGATATTTTTTTGTTTTGTTCAGCCTGCATATCCTATCATAAAAATCAGGCGCAAGCATGTCAATGTTGACTGCGCCTTCCATATGCCATTCATCATACTCGCCGGGGGTGCGCACATCCAGCGGCACCACACCTTGCCTTAGGAGCACTTTTGCAGCCTGGGCGTCAACATCCTCTGCCATTGGCCTGATTCCCCTGTCTGCCTTAATAAGTGTTGCCTTTAATGCTGGCAGTGAGCACGCTGTTCAGATGAGGGAGGCTTATTCTAGGCTATTTGGGCAGAGTGTTTCGGGGGCCGGATGGACCAACTGCCTCAATCCCGTATTTCTTCGGTTCCAAATGCTAAAAAGGAGACAGCAGTCTTTTGATGCTTCCAAACACCCGAAAAAAAGGGTTTCTGGAGTCCCAAAACATGTTGCTTTTTACAGACATTTGCCACTTCGCACAGAGAACGGTTGAGACAGAGAATCAGAAAGCTTTTTAAATCTGCCGGCAACACTCTGGCGCAATGGCAAGAAGCAACAAGGTAAGCATGCCCTCAAGCACAGCCGGGATAACTCGCTATTTTGACGACTACCGATCGAAAATCACCTTTAAGCCCGGTGTCATAATCGTGTTTGTGATAATTGTAATCATAATAGAGATTATTCTGCATTCTGCAGGCAGGGGCTGGTTTGGCTTATGATTCCCGGAATGAACCCCAGGATGATGAAGCAGGCCATGAAACGCATGGGCATCAGGCAGGAGGACATAGACGCTAAGGAAGTTATCATAGTCTGCCAGGACAAGAGAATTGTCATCGAAAACCCAAGCGTTGCCAAGGTAAACATGATGGGCCAGGAAACCTACCAGGTGGCAGGCTCTGTCCGGGAGGAGGCGCTTGACACGACACCTGATATTGTTGAAGACGACATAAAGACAGTCATGGAGCAGACAGGCTGCAGCAGGGAGGAAGCACAGAAGGCTGTGCGTGATGCAGAAGGTGACCTTGCGCAGGCAATCCTTAGCCTTAAGAGTTAGGTTAGTTTAATTCTGAAGGAAAGCCTTAACAGGAAGAAACTGCCAGCAGCAGCCTGCTGCCGGCAGCAATACCTCTTTTTCCCGAAGGGAACATGATAACTCAGTATACTTTTAGCTACACTAATATATAAATGTTTCCCTTAGAATGGGGCTGGCGGGGCTGTTCGGGCATGGCAGCTGCCCGGCAAAAGATATATATACAAATTGCTCCAGGGATATGCCAATGGCCTGGAACCTTGACCAACCCTACATACGTGAGCACCTTCGCGCCTACACAGAGTTTCAGGTCCGGCAGGGCTACAGGCTTAAGGATGTAAGGACTGTTCTGCTCAAGTACGGCTACGGCAGGGAGCTGGTTGGTGAGGCAACGGCAGGGATAGACGAGAAGAAGCTTGTTCCTGGCAAGAAGGGGGACATAAAGGTTCTTGATGAGGAGCTTTACCTGTATGTGCAGAACCTGCTTGTGGATTATATCAGGCGGGAGCAGGAGCAGGGCTACACAATTGATGTCATAAGAAGGGCGTTAATCAACTACGGCCACCATCCTGATATGGTCAGAAAGGCGATACGCGCTGTCGAGGCGGGCCATGTCATTGACCAGCAGAAACGGATTGTCATGCCCGGCGGGCTGGTATTTTTCCTTGCAGTTTCCCTCATCTTTGTGTTTGTTTTTGCAATATCTGCTGCAGCCGGAGCAGAGCTTTCCAGCGTGTTTTTGTCGTTTTTGCCGGCGCTGGGGGCAACTGTCGCAGCCTACGCCATACTTGAAAACTCAGACAGCAAGAGCCTTAGGAAAATGACTCCCCTGGTCTCAGTGCTGCTTTGCGCACTCTTCTTTGTGTTTTTAAGCCAGGCTACACGGCTTGTCCGAGGCCTTTCTGAGCCTGCAACTGTTCTCATGCTAAACATTGGCGTGGCGTTTGTGTGTTCGGGGGCCCTGGCTGTTTTTTCCCAAAAGAAAAAAAAGGTGAGCTTTGACTTGCCTGACATGCCGCCCGAGCCCAGGATTGACATTCCGCAGAACCTTGAGGACATGCTGGAAAAGCAGGAAGCCAAAAAGCCGCAAAAGAGGCTGGAGCTAAAGCCCCTCTAGCTATCTCCTGAAATTCCAGGAATGCGACTCAAACTTCTTTTGCAGCTTCTGCGCGAGTTCCTTCTCTTTTCCAGTTGGCGCGCAGGGTCAATCGCGCTCTGCATCTGCGCAGGCGTTGCCTGCATGCTGTTCAGCGGATTTTTCATCATGCCAAGCATTATTACCCGTCTTAAGCCAAGGCTCTTTAGGATCCTCAGGCTTCTTTTCTCGTTTCCGCAGCCAACAAGAACATAGGAGATTACCCTGCAGTGGCAAGGTAGCTGTTTGGCTCCTTTCTTTCGGGAGTGTTCTTCAGATAGTAGCCGTGGCTGCAGTCCTGCCCGCAACTCTCAGAAAGCACTACTGTCCTTGTCCTCGGATGAACTGCCAGGGTCATTTTCTATCCTCTGCCCCATCTGCCTCAGGTGGCTCACAATGCTGTCAATCTCCTTTTTCAGCATCTCCTCAAGCTGGTCTGCGACCTCTATGGGAAAGCCGCTGGACTCAAGGCGCTCGTCATCTTTCATCAGGCGCTTAAGGAGGTCAAGCTGCGTGTGTATCAGGAGCACAGACTCCCTTATGATATGAAATGTCTCGCTGACAAGGCCTTGTGCATCCCTTATTTCTGTCTTCTGCCTGGACACAATCTCGTCAATCCTGCTGTTTCTCTCGGCTGTTTCCAGGCCGGCATCATCTTCTGACTCTTTCCTGACAAGCTGAAAAATAACCTTGTCCTCCTGGTCAATCTGCTTAACGATTCGCTCTGCCTCAAATACACTGTTTGCATCCTGGGCAGCCTGCCTGTTTATGTATGCGCTGAACAGTCTCATTTTGCCTCCAGTTTTCTGATTGCGTTGTCTGCAGCCTGCATTAGCGCGTCGTATGTCTGGGAAAGCGCCGGGCAGTATGCATGCTCGCATGCAGCGAGGCCCCATACTGACATCCTTGCCCGAAGCGCTGCTGCGGCAACATTTATCCTGTGAGGTGCATTGGCGCCGACAGCCTGCGCGCCGGTAAGCCTTCCTGCGCTGTCGCAGAGAACCTTGACAGTTACGTCCCTTCTTCCGGTGCACCATTCCGCAGTGTCGGACGCAGTTGCCCTGCCGAACACTGCCTCCTTCTCTGATGTTAGGAGCCCTGTGGCAGAAACCTCAAGCCCCGCAAGCTCGGTTGCAAATGTGTTCAGGCAGCCGCTGTAAGAGGCTTTTTTGCCTGCAATGACCCTTCCGGCAACAATTCCCTGCTGCATTGCTGCGACTGCAAGCTGCATTGTCCGTTTCCTCCCGTCAACAAGCGAAACTGTCTGGACGCAGTCGCCAACTGCATACACGTCAGGGGCGCTTGTCTGCATCCTGTCATTTACAATGATTCCCAGCTCGCCTGTCTCAATGCCCTTAAGCCAGCCGGTGTTGGGCCTTGTTCCTGCTGCAACAACTGCCAGGCCGGCCTTATGCAGGCTGCCCTTGCAGACAAAGCCTTCAAGGCTGCCCTGGAAAGACTCAACTGTCCTGCCAAGCATGAGCCTTATTCCCAGCTGCTTAAGGTGCTCCTCCACAACCCCTGCCATGTCCGCATCAAGCGAATGCGGCAGCACATGGTCCTTAGCCTCGACAAGCGTAACCTCAATGCCCTTCCTGCGGAGGGCGCAGGCAGCCTCAAGGCCTATTGCCCCTGCGCCAAGGACTACGGCAGTTTTTGCGGCATGCTTCTGCAGAGCCACTGCAGAATCCCAGCTGTCAAGGACAAAAGCGCTTTTTCCAAGCAGGTCCGAGAGCCCGGGAATGTCCGGGACAACTGGGCCTGAGCCTGTTGCGATAACCAGCCTGTCATAGGGGATTTCCTGCCCGCTGTCAGTGTAAATCTTTTTGGCAGCGAAGTTGGCGCCAACTGCAGATGTGTTAAGCATTTTTTCAAAGCCCATGTCAGGAAATGTGCCTTTTATTCCGGAGCCCGCCCTGCCCTCAATAACAAAGGGCAGGCCGCAGGGGTGCAAAAGCTCATAGCCCTTCCTCTCAACAAGGACAACCTGCAGGCTGCGCTCAAGCCTTGCCGCAGTAAGCGCAGTAAACAGGCCGCCTGTGCCCATGCCCACAATAACAAGCCTCATCCTAATCCCAAGATTCTGCCAATAACCGATGTGTTGGTCAGATACACTTCTGTGTTCGGGGCGCTGTACCTGCCTTTTAGAATGTATACAACTGCCAGCACAAACAAGAGTATTGCAAGAATTATCTGCAGTAATAAAATCTTGCGCAGAGCCCGTCGCTTGGCCATATGTGCACGTTCGGGTGAGCTTGTTAATAAATATTGTTCTGCCAACTCTCCAGTGAATACATAATTTTATATATCTCTGTTCCACAAGCCAGGGTTATGCGCACGTTGCTTGTGCTTCTGCTTTTGGCTGCACTTGTGGGATGCCAGAAGGCAGAGGTCAGGGACACCACGGTTATCGAGGTTATTGACATATCAGACTGCACGGACGAAGAGGACGCGTGCTGCGCGGAAAAATGCAAGGCATTCTGCAGCAGCAGGGCTCTGCGGTATGCAAAGCATACAGTGAACGGGGAGCACTGCCCGTGCTGGTGCGACTAAAGGGGTGAACCAATATGCTGACAGAGGAAGATTACCGGGAGATACGCAGCGTCATGACCAAGGACGTTGCGACTGTAAAGGAGACAGATACAGTATATTCAGCGGCAAAGCTTATGTCCTCGCGCAAGATTAGCTGCGTTGTTATCGTCGGCGGCAAAAAGCCGCTTGGCATACTGACTGAGCGCGACCTGATAGCACGGGTGGTTGTGAAGGGGGCTGACGCGAAAAAAACCAAGGTCTCAGGCATAATGACAGCGCCGGTCTTTTCGGTTCCACCTGAGAGCGACCTTGTCCCTACAGGAGAGCTTATGAAAAAGAAAAAGGTCAGGAGGTTTACTGTCACAAACGACAACGGCGAGCTGATAGGGCTGGTTACCCAGACTGACATTCTTGAGGGCATTTTAAAGCTTGTCAAGCACCTGGACTGGAAGCTTGTTACAATGAAGATCTCTGTTGAGGAGTACATCGAGAAGCTCAAGGAATCGCGCATCATATAGGCAAGCTTTATATAACAAATCTGCAGACTCACGAAAGATGGACCTTAGGGAATGGGCCCGGGAATTTTTGAGGCACAGGGATCTTTTTGCAAGGAAGATTGTTGCCATAAATGACACCTCTTCTGGGCTGAGCGTCGTGTACAGGGACAGAAAAGTGGACGTTATTGTCTGTGACAGCCTGGCAGGTGCAAGCCCTTCTGGCGAGGCCATAATTGTTGTGCCAAACACCCGTGGCAACCTTGACTGCCTGCTGAAGCGGTGGGGCGAGTTTGTAGGGCACGCTTCGCTGACCATATATTTTGTAAACACCCGGAGCCAGACTGAGCAAAAGTGGGTGATACGGCCCAGCCTTCACAACAGGGTTGCAGATGACGAGTCGCTTCGGCAGGGCCTCATG
>CAZFZC010000043.1:0-1752 GCA_964523155.1 uncultured Methanosarcinales archaeon | reverse complement strand
TGTTTTCCACAGTTGATCCGGCAGGCTGAGTGAGCCCGTACCCATGTCCGGCTGCAGGCGCCCTGGCATCGCTGCCCATTTTCCGCATTTCTCTGACGCCAGGCAGCCCCTTCGCAAGCTTTATAAATCCGGCCCGCTAACTGTCAGCGCATGGATAATTACCTTGCTTCTCTTCAGAAGGCCAGAAAGGATGTCCAGATTGCCGACCACATGATGAACATCACCTACAAGGTTGTGAACGACCCGAAGATGCTCCTGACTGTTGTTGAGCGGCTGCGCGAGGCTGCCCGGGGCGCGGTGTTTGCAATTGTCCAGTACGAGCGCATGTACAAGCGCATTCCTCCTGTTGCAGCAAGCTTTGAGGCAGCGTTCCATGCCTTTCGCACAAGGATAACCAGGAGGTACCATGTCAACATCGAGCACATAACCCTCGTGCAGGAGCTGGAGGGCATCATCCGGGAGCACAAAAGGAGTCCGGTGGAGTTCCGCAGGAACGACACATTTGTTATTGCAGGCGACGACTACAGGCTGAAGATTTTGAGCGCAAAGCATATAAAGGCCTATGTGGAAAAAGCGAAGCTTTTTATAAAAGAAACCGAAAACATGATAAAGAATGCAGGACCTGATAAATGACGCAAAAGAAGAGCTAAAGAGGGTTGACCACCTCATATACGTGAGCCTGAAGTACACGCGCACAGTAGACGTCATA
The DNA here is from genome assembly GCA_964523155.1 of uncultured Methanosarcinales archaeon. Classification (GTDB taxonomy): domain Archaea; phylum Nanobdellota; class Nanobdellia; order Woesearchaeales; family DSVV01; genus CAYXZQ01. The sequence goes on along the minus strand of CAZFZC010000043.1, from coordinate 1,043 downwards.
CTGAATGTGATTGAGCGTCTGATAAGCTCTTATGACTTTGTCTCGCAGGCGCTTCTCAAAAGGATGGCTGACAAAGGCAAACTGGAGACTATCCCGGTAGCACCAAAACTTCGCTGCGAGGAGCTTGAAAGGCTGTATTCTGATGATGAGCAAATTCTGGTATCAGTGCGACAGTACCTGCTGTTGCGCCAGATTGCCCGTTCCGAGTATGAGAAGGAGAGCGAGTACCGCCGCCACGTGGCTATGGTAACCAGGATTGAAGGGCAGGAAGTCAGGATGGATATTGACGAGGTGACTGTCCAGTACAAGAAGGCAAGGGACCTTATTGAGTACATAGAAGCAACCTACAATGACTAAGTTCATTGGGATAATATCCGCAAAAGGAGGTGTGGGCAAGACTACGACCACCATAAACCTTGCGGGCGCGCTGCATTTCTTCCAGAGGAATGTTATTGCCCTTGACGCCAACTTTGCCAATCCTGACCTGGGCATACACCTGGGAATGCACAAGACCGAGCGGAGCCTGCACACTGCGATGAGGGGAAGGCACAGCATAAGGGACACAGTCTACCGCCACCCGTCCGGACTCAGGATAATTCCCGGCAGCATCGCATACAGCGAGGTGCGCCGGGTTGAGCGCAAGAACCTTCTGACCACAATTTACGACCTTGCGGGAACTGCAGAGGCAGTGATAATTGACAGCACCCCCGGGCTATCGGGCGATGCAAGGACGGTTGTCCTTGCAAGCGATTATCTCCTTATTGTCACGACGCCTGACCTTGTGAGTGTGACAGGCTCGCTCAAGATGGTCAAGCTTGCAGAGGAGCACAGGAAGCAGGTGCTGGGGATTGTTGTTAACAAGCAGCGCGAGGAAGGCTATGAGATGAGCACAGAGAACATTGCAGAGTTTTTGGGCAAAAGGGTTATCGGCGTTATTCCGGACGACCCGCTTGTCCGGAGGTCGCTGCACGCGCAAAAGCCGCTTGTCCTTACAGAACCAAACGCAGGAAGCTCAATAGGCTTTAAGAAAATGGCAGGCATTC
>CAZFZC010000042.1:1043-8674 GCA_964523155.1 uncultured Methanosarcinales archaeon | reverse complement strand
GGCGGGTTTCGGCTGGACCGGTGGCGGCCCACGCCGTCGGGGCCTCGGCGGCTGCAGAAATAAGCCTGCGGCGGCCAGCCCTCCTCAACTGCAGGAGCGCACGCAAGTATAACAAGGCAGATGAAAGGCAGGCATGCTTTGTTCATGAAGGCTTCCACTGCTCTCGCATTAATAAATCCTGGCCCTGCTTATTTGCATCACCTGCGGCCTTGCCGGAGAAACACGCGGACATTTCCGTAAATCCTACAGCAGTATTTGTGCATATGTTCTCTTTTGCCGGGTTAATGAGCCTGCAGGGGCATTGCTTTTTCCTGGCAAATCTTTCAAGCGAAAACTATAAATACAAGCACCTGCAGGAAAAATCCCATGACAACGGTTGCAGAGATAATGAGCAAAAATGTCGTCACAGTTCCGCTCAAGAAAGGGCTAAGGGAAGTAATAAGGATTATGGCTGGAAGCAAGATAAGCTCTGTTGTCATTACTGACAACGACAAGATAGTGGGTATCCTTACTGAGCGTGACCTGATAAAGAAGATCCTTTTGCCCGGCAAGGCTGTGGGCAGGGCCAATCTTGAGGAAATCATGACCAAGGATCCAATATCTGTTAACTCCCACACCGACCTTTCCGAAGCAAGCAATATGATGAACGAGAAAAAGATAAGGCATCTGCCAATTGTTGACAACGGAAAGCTCGCCGGCTTAGTCACTCAGACTGACATTGTCAAGGAAACTCATAAGCTTCACGAGAAAAATGTCAGATTTATGACATACCAGAATGTGCAGACTTTCATAATCATCATATTTTTCCTGTTTCTTGTGGCATACCTGCTGTACAGGAGCTTTGGAAGCTAAAGCCTGAGCACGGCTTTAAGCGCTGCCCTTGCAACCTCAATCTGCCTGTCGTCAGGCTTGCGTGTTGTCAGCTTCTGAAGCATTAGGCCCGGAAGGGCCATAACAGCCATGACAGGGTTGTCCCTGTGCCTGTCCAGCAGTTTCAGAAGTTCGTAGCTTACTCCTGAAACAAAGGGGATGAGGGGCAGGTGCACTGCAAGCCTCAGATGCCATGGGGGGCTTGCATAAACCGGCCAGAAAAGCGCAAGCATGGCATCCGCCACTGCGAACACAAGTATGCAGGACATGCCTGCAATGAGCAGGTAGCTTGTTCCGCAGCGAGGGTGAACAGAAGAAAATTTTCTAATGTTTGCCAGGCTGAGCCTGGTTTTCGCCTCGTGGCAGGCAATGCATTTATGCTCTGCGCCGTGGTATTCAAAGACCCTGCGCACATCCCTGACGAAGCCCAGCAGATAGAGGTAGGCAAGAAAGAAAGTTATCCTGATTGCACCGGCAATGAGGTTGAACGCCAGGGGGCTTTTTGCTTTCTCAAGCGGGATTCGGCCTGTAATGAAGTAAGGCAAGGCAAGGAACAGGAGTACTGCAAGGGCAATAGAGCCTGCAATCTGCAGCACCTTTGATGCCAGGGACTCTTCGCTTTCATCCCCAGATGCAGCATCCGCGCTGAAGGAGAGCCACATAAACCCCAGGTACAGCGACTCAATCAGCACAACAGCCCCGCGGATTACCGGCAGAGAGTACGGTTTTTTGGCGGTTTTGCTGGCAAACGCCTGCGTCTGCACAACTATCTTGCCGTTTTCTTTTCTCACTGCCGTGGCAACCCCGCTCTTGCTGCGCATCATCACCCCCTCAATTACTGCCTGACCACCTATTTGCATGCAGGCTGCAATCCCCTTCCTGCTTAAAAATGTTTGTTTCGCCTGCGTCCGGAAAAGTGCCGGCGGATAGGAAGCCAAACCCTGCATGTCCGGCTGTAAAAAGCTGCTCTTAAAAACGCATTGGACAGACGAGTGCGATAATAAATAGCTTTAAATATTACTGCTGTTACAAAATCCTTGGATGGCATCAAAAAAGGGTGTGAGTCCTCTGATTGCAACAGTGCTTTTGCTAGCTTTTGCAGTGGCCCTTGCAACTGTAATAATACAGATATACCCTGCCAGCACCTGCAAGCTGTCCCAGGTATATATATCTGTCCTTGGCGGCAGCGAGCGAATCTGCTATGACGGGGAAAAGGGCGAGATTTCTGCCTTTATCACAAACGAGGGCAAAGACCCTCTGGTGGGCTTTAAGATAAGGGCATCCGGCGAGCTGGACACCCTTAACATAGGCAAGATTCCGCTGAAAATCGACCCCAAGGGCGAGAAGAAGCTTGTTTTTGACTACAACACTGAGAAGTATGGGAAACTGCTCAGCCTCGAGATATTCCCGCTTGCAAACATGACAGGAACCATTGAGGAGTGCGAAATGAAGACTGACATTTCCAGTGTGCCGGCCTGCTCCTGATTTTTTCTGCAGGCAAAAATATATATATCCGGCTTCTGCCTTGGGTTTTCTATGGCAAGGATTGTCCTGGATCTTACAAAAAACACCAACCAGAACGCAGCAGCCTATTTTGAAAAGGCAAAGAAAGCAAAAAAAAAACTGGAGGGCGCACTGGATGCTCTTGCCAGGTCAAGGTCAAGGCTCGCAGGGATTCGGCCGGTTGCCCCAAGACCCAGGCCGGCCGAAAAAAGAAAAGCGCTGTGGTACGAGAAATTCAGGTGGTTTTTCAGCTCAGAGGGTTTTCTTGTTATCGGCGGCAGGGACGCAGCAACAAACGAGATAGTCATCAAGAAGCACACTGAGCCAAAAGACATTGTGTTTCACACAGACATGGCAGGGTCACCCTTCTTTGTTGTGAAGTCGCAGGGCAAAAAGGTAGGCAGGAGCACCCTTGAAGAGGCAGCAGATGCCACTGCATCGTATTCGAGGGCCTGGAAGCTTGGCCTTGCAGCAACCCAGGTCTTTTATGTCAGCCCTGAGCAGGTTACAAAAAAAGCCATGAGCGGGGAATACCTGGGCAGGGGGGCATTCATGGTGTACGGTAAGACAACATACATGCCAAACAAAATGCGCCTTGCAATAGGCATGGCAGACAACCGTGTAATGGCAGGGCCTGTTGAAAGTGTCAGAAAGCACTGTTCCAAATACGTCAAAATCATCCAGGGAAATGAGAAGCCAAGCGATGCTGCAAAGAAGATTCAGGCAACCATAGGCGGCGGCCTTGACGAGATAATACGCTTGCTTCCTTCAGGTGGTGTCAAAATTGATGCCTGAAATCCTGCTGCTTCTGGCAGTCATTTCGTGGCCAGTGCACAAGCAGGCTACTTCGCGAAAAATTTGGCCCTATGCAGGAGAGCAGCAGCATGCGCCTGCATTGCCCTTGGATATCTGGTGATATAGATGAGAAACCCCATGTCAAGGAAGGGTGAGAACGGCCGCGTTTTAATAGTCGGCGGCAGCGCAGACTACCCTGGCGCAGTGGCGCTCGCAGGCATTTCGTGCCTTCGCATGGGGGCTGACATAGTCAGGGTTGTGGCACCTGCAAAATGCGCCTGGGCAGTAAACTGCCTCTGTCCTGACCTGATAACAGTCAAGCTTAGGGGAATGTTCCTTTCCTGCAGCCATTATGGGACAGTCAAGAAAATGCTTTCGCATGCGGATGTAATGCTCCTGGGCAGCGGCGCAGGGACTAGGAAAGACACAATGTGCCTTATGAAAAGGCTCTCCCTGGCAGGCATTGCCAAGGTAATTGACGCTGATGCGCTCAAGTGTGTCGACCTCAGGAGGCTTAAGAACAGCCTTCTGACGCCTCATGAAGCTGAATTTCAGGTTCTCTGCAACAACAGCCGGGCTGCGCCAGAAAGCATCGGCTCTCTCATTAATACAAACGTCGTGCTTCGCAAGGGGCCCTGCGACACAGTATATACCGGGGGCAAAAAGCCAATTATGCTTCGCACAGGCAACCCTGGTATGACTGTGGCAGGAACAGGGGATGTGCTGGCAGGCGTATGCGCAGGGCTGCTTTCGCAGGGCCTTTCCCTGTTTGATGCAGCAGTATATGCTGCAGGGATAATGGGCAGAGCAGGCAGAACGCTCAAAGCTCAGCTTGGCTATGGCTTTATGGCCAGCGACTTTCTGCGGGTGCTTGCAATCGAAAAAAATAAATACTCAAGGCTTCGCAGACTGTAGCATGAGGCTGTTACTGATTGTTCTTGCAGTTGTGCTTATTATCGGCTGCAGGGAGACAGCAGAAGAAAAAGAGGGCATGACCGAGGTTACTGGCAGCCATGTGAACCAGCTTGAGAAGACTGCCTGCACAACAGCAGACAAGGCAGGCACATGCCAGAGCAGGCTTGTCGGGCTTGGGTTCATCACTGAGGAAGAATGCTGCGAAAAATTCCAAAAATGCTGCGCAGACTAGCCCTGTGTTTGCTGCTCTGCGCTCTTGCAGGGCACGCTGCTGCGGACTGTGAGGAAGATCTTGCCAGTGTGGATAGCACCAAGGCTTTTCGCACCTACCTTAAGCAGGGCATTTACGCATATCTCGCAAACCCGGACCAGGGAATTGTCAGCCTGAACGAGCTCAATGAGACCCTGGATTTTTACCTTTCTAGCTCAGGGGTTATTGACAACACGGTTCTTTGCAGCGAATCTGATGCAGACGGTGTTTCTTCGCATAACGGAGTCAACCTGAGCAGGGTTGTAAAGACAATTATTGACTCAAGGCTGCAGTACAGGGTTCCAAAATGCACCGACGGCACGCTTTACGGCGAGTGTTCGCACACAAGGCCGCTGTTCTGCTACTCCGGCAAGCTTGTTCACATGTGCCAAGGGCCCGACAAGACAAAAGGCACTGACGACGACTGCCAATGCAAGGCAGGCGGAATTGATAACTGCTCAGAAGAATATGGCATATGCGGCACAGTTGAGTGCACAGAGGCAAGCAATTGCTCCACCGGGCCAACCACATCTGTCTGCGATGGAAACAATATGACCTATCTGTCCTGCGGGATGAAATGCGAAAACTACAAGTGCGTAAGCGATTCGGACAGCTGCACTGTCCTTAACACAGAGGACTGTGCAGAAAACGCAGGATATCCCTACTGCCAGGACGGCCAGTGCGTCCAGTGCAGGGACTCAAATGACTGCGGTTATGTGTGCGACGGCAACAATATATCGAGCCAGATGTGTGATGACAACTATTGCGCGCAAGATATCCTGTATAAACCCTGCAGCCCGCAAGAGGTCTGCGCAGACAACTGCGGCATCTGCATGAACAAGACAACACCGAAAACAGATGAATGGAAGAGGATTCTCAACGGAAACGGATACGAAATATATCTCAAGTTTTATGAATTAAAAAGTATCACTGGCGAAAACATAATGCCCACGCCCAGTTGGGAAAACATCACATTCTACGAATATAAGGATGGTTCCCCTGCCGACAGCAGTACAGAAACAATCAGCTGCGTTTCTGCCACCTGCGTTCATTCCTGGCAAAGGACAGGCCTTGAGCCAGGCACCTATTCATACAAGGCTGTTGTCAGCGCTGCAGACGGGCGGCAGTGGGTTCTGCCCCTGAGCATCTATGAAGGGGAGGAAGGCTTCTGCGGCCAGAGGCCCACGTATGTTGTACCGTAAAATGTTTAAGTGGCTTTTGCTGCTTCTGCTGCTTCCCGCAGCACTTGCCTGCCCAACAGACACAGAGTTCAGGCTGACGCTTAAGGCAGGCCTTTACAGCTATATGCAGTCGCCTGCAGGCTCGGCAGTAAGCCTTTCAGAGATGCAGGACCTGCTGGTATTCTATCTTACAAAAGACATAGGCGCAAGCGACTGTTCCACAGAAACTGGCCAGTCCACCGGGCTTACAATCAGCCACCTGCTGCAGAAAGCCTCTGCCTCAGCCTCTGGCGCAGTTCCAAAGTGCACTGACGGGACAGTTTACGGCGAATGCAGCAGGGATAAGCCGAACTTCTGCTACAGCGGAATGCTTAGGCCCATGTGCCACGGCCCTGACAGGACAGCAGAAACTCCTGACGACTGCGGCTGCCCGCAATACCAGACCTGTGAAAGCGACGGAACCTGCAGGCAGTATTCAATTGCATGCTACAGTGACGATAACTGCGGAGAGAGCACCTATGCCGGCCAGCCTTACTGCCTGGGCAATGATGTGTTCAGGAGATACCTGCGCTTCTATTGCGAAAACCCGGGCACGCCACAGGCTGCCTGTTCATACGAACAACAGGAGCAGCTTGTCCAGTCCTGTGAAGCATGCCTTAACGGCGCATGCGTTTAGACGCTGACAAAGATGTTGTATTTCTCCTTGCCCTGAAGCTCTGACAAAATCCTGCGCATTACTGTCTTTTTCGGGTCAGGCAGGAGCTTTACGCGCTTTTTTATGTCCTCAAAGCTCTTGAACGGCTCAACCCTTCGCTCCTCGATTATCTGCCACATATGCTTTTTTCCGACGCCCGGCAGGAGCTCGAGCTGGTGCATCCTTGTGGAGAGGGGCTGGGCTTTGTTGAAGAAGTCAATGAACCTCTGCTGGTCTTTCTCAATGATGTCATTGATTACAAAATTCAGCTCAGAGCCCGCTGTCCCTGTTAGCTTGCTCATCGAAAGTCTCGCGCCAACCTGGCTGATTTTTGAGTCGTCCTTGAGGCTTACGCAGTCGTAGGGCTGCAGAAACACGTCTTTTTTGGGGACAAGCTCAAGAAGAGTAAAGTGCCTTGTCCCGACAGTCTGGGCTATTGCAGTCTTCCTGTGGATTGGCCTCTTGTCAAAAGGATAGCCGTTTGGCAAAAAATCCAAGACCACTGCGTACTCTTCTGATATATCCATTATACCCCCCTCTATCAAGATTTGTGGCAGAGCACACTTCTATTTAAAGCTTGTGATGGAATACGCGCAAATTCCCAAGGAAAAATTTTTATACAACAGCCCCTGATGACTGCCCATGAAAATCAGAACCTACACAAACCTCAGTTACCGGCCGCAAAAAAACGACCTTGTGGCCGAGTATCTTGTTAAGAGCCCCCTGGGGCTTTCTGCAGCTGCAAACCACCTGGCGGCTGAAAGCTCAATTGGCACCTGGACAGATATTTCCACAATGGACGAGCGGATTGCTGCCCGGCTCAGGCCGAGTGTTTTTGAGATACGAAAAAAGCAGGGAATAGTGAAGATTGCCTATCCTTCTGAGCTATTTGAAGCTGGCAACATGCCCCAGATATGGTCAAGCATCGCAGGAAACATCTTCGGGATGAAGGCTGTCAGCAGCCTGCGGCTCCTGGACGTGCAGTTTCCAAAGAGGCTGGTCAGCTCTTTTCGCGGCCCCAGGTATGGGGTTTTGGGCATCAGAAAGATTACGGGTGTCCGGGGCAGGCCCCTTGTTGGGACCATTGTCAAGCCAAAGGTCGGCCTTGGGGAGAAGGCCCACGCAAAGGTTGCATACGATGCCTGGACCGGCGGGCTGGACATTGTCAAGGACGACGAGAACCTGACAAGCATGAAGTTTAACAGCTTTCGCACACGCATGGAAGAGACCTTCAAATTGAGGGACAGGGCAGAAAAGGAGACAGGAGAGAAGAAAATATATATGCCAAACATCACTGCAGAGACGTTGGAGATGATAAGGAGGGCTGACATTGTCCATGACTTCGGCGGCGAGTATGTGATGGTTGACATCCTGACATGCGGCTGGTCAGGGCTGCAGACAGTCAGGAAGAATGTGCGCAAGG
>CAZFZC010000042.1:640-1033 GCA_964523155.1 uncultured Methanosarcinales archaeon | reverse complement strand
ACACGGGATCTCAATGCTAACAATAGCTAAGTGCGCAAGGCTTGTGGGATGCGACCAACTCCACATAGGGACTGCTACTGTCGGCAAGATGAACGAGACAGGCCATGAGTGCCTGGACATTGAAAAGGAGATGGGAAGCAGGAAAAGCCCTGCCCACGCAAAGGTGCTTGGGCAGAGATGGCACAGCATCAAGCCTGTCCTTTCAGTTGCATCTGGCGGCCTGCACCCTGGCAGTGTGCCTGCTTTGACAAAAAAACTTGGCAAAAACATTGTCATGCAGTTTGGCGGAGGCGTGCACGGCCATCCCGACGGCACCTTCGCTGGCGCAATGGCTGTGCGCCAGGCAGTTGATGCAGTACAAAGGGGCATTTCACGGAAAAGGCATGCGGCCAA
>CAZFZC010000042.1:0-630 GCA_964523155.1 uncultured Methanosarcinales archaeon | reverse complement strand
ACACCCGGAGCTTTCAAGGGCACTCCAGAAATTCTGCTAAAGGCTGTCTTTGAGAATAAAGAAAAGCGCAATGTAGCCGGAAAACAACCATATGACCGAAACAGCGAGCTCAAAGTGGTACAGAAGCGGCCTTTCCTCCTTTGCGTAGGATTTTGCCGGCTTGACAAACACCCTGCCGCTGTTTAGCAGGTTAAGCGTGTAGCCTATCCAGAAGACCGACCAGGTTATTGAAAGCATTATCAGCCTCATGCTCTGGCAGTGTCCTCCCTGGTATTTATGCTTTGGGGCAGAAGCACGAACAAGCTTTTTGGGCAGGAAAACATCTCAGTGACTGCTATGCTTAGATTATATCGTAAAAACCCTGCCGCAGGTCAGGGACAGGCGTATGGCATTCCCGGGACGATTCAAACTCTGCAACAACCTCCAGGTCAGCCGGACCCATCTCACAACATCTGTTGCAGACGCCAGCCCTGTGATACTGGACGGCCCGCATTACAGGACAGACAAAGTGCGCACACTTCAGGGAGGGACGCTGCGAATACATGAGGCATATATCGGCAACAGGCTCGTCGGATACTGGCAGATACGAAACGAGCAGATGGAATACAGCGCCAGGATTTGCTCGGCTGA
>CAZFZC010000041.1:0-8732 GCA_964523155.1 uncultured Methanosarcinales archaeon | reverse complement strand
GAAAAATGTGTGCTTTTTTTTGAAGGCTACTGCTGTCTGTACAGGAACATGCACATGAGTGATCTTGGAAGGAATTCTTTTGATGTTTGCAGGCAAGCAAAGGGCACGCTTAATCTGTCGGTCAAAAAAAAATTCAGCTATCAAAACGCTTACTACACATTTTATTCAGTAACTTTGCCCGAATATCAATAATTGCTTCCAGCAAAGCTTGACAAGGGGCCGGCACGCTTGCGATTAGTGGAAAAGTCCTGCAAATTATCAGCCCCATACTTGTCAATCCTTGTTCGCGGGTTTGGGAGAACCCTTCTGTTGAACTGGCGGCTTTTCTCCTGTCCTATAATCCTGCTTTACGGGGACAAGTTCGTCTGTTCCAAAGATTAATGCGTAGTTTTTCCATACGCCTTCACACATGTCGTCATAAACACACCCTCTGCATGCATGACCCTTAGTTTTTCCAAGATTTTTTCTGTGTTCATTGTATTCGTAGTCAAATTGCCTTTCAGGGTCTATCATGACCCTCTCTTTTGCCATGTTTAGCTCAACCACTCTTTCCTCATAGTCTTTCATGTAGCAAAACGGCACTGCCTCCACACTTAGCGTCAGTCCTGAGGCCTTTGCAATGTCCAGGGCCTTGTGTATGAAAGGCGCAGCATCCCTCATCCTTGGAACCAGGGCGTGGCGGTTAATCCACGCATTGTCCGACGGGTTGATAAAAACAAACTCTGAAAAAAATATGCGCTGCCTCTTGTTGGGTTTTGTTTTGGCAGGCATTCTCTTCAGCATGTTTGAGAGGTATTCTGTAATCTCGGGAAGGAAGGCATAGTTCTCCTTAGTGATAACACTTATGGTGCATATGTCAATTCTGTGCTCAATCACGTTGCTAATTGCCTTTTCAAGCTGTTCAAAACCGCCTTTTACAGATGTGATGCGGTCGTAGAACTCTTTGCGGATGTCAGGCAGGGAAACAGTAATACCCGTTAGCCCCGATGCCACAAGCTTTTCTGTGAATTTTGGGTAGGAGCACATCCTGCCGTTGGAAATCACAACAATATCCCTGTAACCAAGGCTTTTTGCATATTCCAAAATCCTGAAAATATCTTTCCGAACAGTAGGCTCTCCACCAGTAAATACTACTTTTACTGCATTTTTTCTTGCTGCCCTGAGGCTGGCAAACACTTCTTCAGTTGTCAGGTTGTTCATCCTTTGCTCTGACACACAGCAAAATTTGCAACGGTTGTTGCACATGTATCCTAATCGGATGTCAGCTCTTGGCGGATCCATCTTGTATTGGCACGAATTCGCTACCTCCTGCTTTTTTTAAGTATGTGCTCCAGACGCGAGGACACTTATGTTTAAAATCACATTTGGTGCAGCCATGTGCAAAGTCAACCCTGCGTTCAGGGACTGTAAGCGCCTGTATGTGGGGCCAGCATTCCCTGTCAACTGCACAGTAAGGCAAATGGAACAGCATTACAGGTATATTTGATTTTCTCACTGCGCTGGCGATGTGCTTGCGCATTCTGCTTAAGGGAACATACAATGTTTGCAGGTTTTTGTGAGCATTCCCAATCAGGTCTATGGGAAAAATCACAATGCGCTTGCATGAGGGAAAACAGCAGTTATAGTATCTTACCAAATGCGAAATCCGCTCGTAATTCAGCTTGTGAACAACAATCCTCAGTTCCAGCTGCATGCCCTGCGCAAGCAGGTTTTCTATTCCTTTCTTTGCCTCACTGAAACTTCCACTGGTTCTGGTAATGGTATCGTGGATTTTTGGCTTGTCGCTGTGAAGCTCTGATATTGCAGATATGTTGCCGGTTGCACATAGCCTCCTGGCAAATGTTTCGTATGAGCACATCCTTGCGTTGGTTACGAGCCGCAGGTGCGCGCTCGGAACTGTTCTCCTGAGGCTATCAATGAGCATGAAGAAGTCAGGCCTTATTGTGGGTTCACCGCCGGTTATTGCAATTTCTAAGGGGGGCTGGCTGGAATTTGCAAAGTAGGAAATCTCAGTCAATATTTCATCGCTTGTCCGCTCCCTGTAGTGTTTTGGCAGGGGCATCCTGTTTGTGCACATTATGCAGGAGTTGTTGCAGTTGATAGTGAAGCCAATTTCCCGGACCATTGTTCATCCACCACCAGACAGCTTCAGCTTGTGGAAAACCGGGAAAAGCTCTTCAGTACCATAAATTTCAGCATATTCTTTCCACACCCCAACACAAATGTCGTTAAGGTAACATCTGCCACAAACAGGAGATTTTGTCTTTAGGTTATCGCTCACAAAATTATGGCACTCCTCAATCTTATCCTTTCCTCCAAAGTATGTGTGTGTATGTGTTTTTGACCTGAGCAGCCGGGCAGTTTCCTCGCACGCAGACTCGTGTCCTGTCATAAAGCATAGCGGCACACCCTCTACAGTAAACTTTATGCTGTTTGTCTTGCAGTATTCCATTGCCCTGTAAAGGTCGGGCTCGAGCATGTGAAGCTGCGGAACCATGTGTCTGTTTGCAAGTGTTCTTCCGTTCGGCCTGACATTGCTGAAATAAATCCACGCGTCTGGAGCCATGTCGGATATGAACTTGGCAAATTCTGTCAGGTGCTTCATGTTCTTTGTATTTATAACGTGGCTTACAGCAACCCTGCAGCCAGTTTTTGCAGCATTTTTCACTGCCAATACAGTTTTGTGGAAATCCTTGCTGCACGTGAGGCTGTTTGATACTTCTTCATTGTGCGAATGCAGGGCAATGAGAAAAGAATTTATGCCTGCTTTTACCAGAGATGCGACATAACCTTTGCTGTGCATCCTGCTTCCGTTGGTCTGGAGGTCAACCCATGCAATCCCACTTTTCTTGGCGAACCCCACTATATCCAAAAGGTCTTCCCTGGTTGTAGGTTCCCCTCCTGTAATTGTAAGGTTGTTGACACCGCTCTTTGCCATCTCCCTAATCTTTGCAAACACAGTTTTGGTTTCAAGGGTTGGCTCTGCGTCATTGGCCACAGTGCAGAAAAGGCACTTGTGGTTGCAATCCAGCCCCAGCCTGATATTAGCGTTGTGCCATTTTTTAGCAGAATCTAGAGAGCCCTGGATTTTTTTGACAGATGCAGACAACCTGACTGCACCAAATTTGCATACTTCTATGCACCGAAGGCACCGAATGCATTCTTCAGGGCCGATCGAGTACTTTCCATCAGCCTTTGTTATGGCCTGCACAGGGCAGTTGTTGTAGCAGCTGCCGCACATAGTGCACTTGCTGCTGATGGCTGGCAGGGTATCTGGGTTTTGTTTTCTTAGCTCATATGCAGAGTGCCGCTTGAAGCTCATCAATACCTTTGGCTTGTCACCCCGCAATCTTATTTTTGAAATATCGCCGGTGCCTATGTTTCGCTCATGCGCTTCCCTAATCATGGGGATTTCGAGGGGCACGTGCCCTGTGATATATGATGCCACTGCATCTACTGCCACGCCGTCGGGGCCAGCCAGTATATACCCTGTGCCCTTGGGATTTCCGTAGCTGGGCCCCTCATCGCCCTCCATACTGACCAGCATGTCCATTACAGTCAGGCGCGGACGGACTGCGCTGTATATGTCTACGATGGCTGCGGAAAAATTTTCTCTGTCAGAAAATACCCTGTGGACATACTGCCTTTCGCCAGGATGGATAAGCCCGAAAACATTTTTTATTGCGCCGGTGACAAAAGTAAGGCCGTGTGTCTTGAATTTTGGCAGATTGATAATGCAATCAACCTCGAAGGCTGCAGAACAAAAGTCAGTCTTGTCGAGAACCCTGTATTCGCTGATATGGCGCACAACAAACTGCTCTTCCTGCAGGTTTCTGAACTGTGAGCCAGTTTGCAGCAGAACGTCCATTACACCGCAGGTTTCCAGGGCATACAGTGTTGTTTTTGCTTCTGCTGAGGCAGACTGTTCGCCTAGCAGGACATAAGGGGTAATCTCCTTTACCAGTTCAATTACTGAAGCAATGACTGCGGGATGTGTTGTTGCAGCATTCTGGACACCTACCGGCTCGCACAGGTTTGGCTTGAGAAGAACGACATCTCCGGCCTTGATATACCTGCCAAGCCCGCCAACACAATCAAGGGCCTTACGGATTTTTTCTTTTAGAAAGCTGTAGCTTTTGCATCTGACACAACCCACTGTGGAATGCAGGGTTTCATTCTTCAATATTGGTTTTACCATCCTTGGAAACGCGGACAAACCCGCTTCACAACAGGCAAGATTCCCTGAGGTTTATTAACTCTTTTGTTTAATCTGTAGCACGCTATGCGGGCGGGACAAACTCACCAAGCCCTCCGGCCAGCAAGGAATAGTTTTTCCAGATGCCGGAGCATGTTTCTTTCAGTCTGCAGTTACTGCAGTTACCAGAAGGATAGTCTTCCCTGTTTGGCATTTTAAACATCTGCTTACCTGCGTATTTCCTGTATTCTTCTGAGAATATGCAAGGAGGGAAATGCATAAACCTGCACTGTTCACCCAAGATGTCTGCCGCCTTCTGAAGATATGGGGCTGTACTGCTGGCGCTTACAAAAAGCTGTTTCCTGTTTTCATAGGCTCTTCCCCTGAGCCAGGTGAAAATGAACTCCACATATGTTCGCTTACCAAATCTCTTAATATGTTCTGCAACCAATGGCACCTTCCTGTAATTCATTTTGTGTACCAACACGACAATGCTGATGCTTATTCCAATGTCCAGCAGGTTCTGTATGCCGCAGCAAGTCTGCTTAAAGCTGCCCGGAACCTGTGTAATGCTGTCATGCAGCTCTGGAGAATCCCCGTGCAAATCCGTTTTGACAGATACAATGCCCTTATGGCGAGAGAGTCTTTCTGCAAAGCCCCTGTAGCAGAAAAGCCTCCCGTTGCTGTTAATCACTATCCTTGCAGCAGGGCTTTGCCTTCTGATTGTTTCTATGAGCATCGGCAGGTCTTTCCTTATTGTTGGTTCCCCGCCGCTTAACTGGATAATTTCTTCGGTGCCTGTGACATTACCCAGGACTGCGTTCATTACTGTACTCTGGCTGAATTCATCCCTGCTTTGGCACGGGGAGTGGCACATGATGCACCGGTTGTTGCATGTTCTTGCTACAACAAGCGTCTTCTGCCTGCCGGATACGTCAACCTTGATTTTTTGTTCCCTGTTCATGTTAGGAGTTTGGCCATCATGCGCTGACTTACCGAGCCAGAGACACCGGTGAAAACTCATCGTGGCCCAGCTTTTCCGGATACTCTCTCCATGGACCTTCGCAGCAATTATTGTACTCACACTTTCGGCAGAAATCAAATTTTGTTTTTCCTTCGGTTTTGCGCAAAACAGCATAGTCGCTTACAAAGCGCCCTACTTCATGCAACTCAGTATCTGGTATGAACCGTTCAGAACAGTGTTCGATGTATCCGTCCATAAGACAGAAAGGCATTGCCTCTGCCATGACTTTTATGTTGTTATCTATTCCAAGTTGCAGGCCTTTCTTGATGTAAGGCGCAGCGAGGGATGCCCAGGGCATCATTTTTCTAAAATTTTTTGACCCATTACCGACAGCGTGCATAAATGCAAACTGAAACTGGTCGACCTTTTGCTCAACAAGAAGCCGGGCAATCAGGGGAGCATACCTGAAATTAGGCTTGACTACGACTGTGTTTGTTATGACATATTGCCCCAGGCTTTTCAGATTCTTAATCGCAGACACAGTCTGTGTGAATGAGCCAGGAGACCTGGTCAGAAAATCATGCAGGTCCGCTACATGGCCGTGCAGCGCAGGACTGAATTCATTTGCCCCTGCAGCAATAAGCTTTTTGCACAGGCCGATACTGGAAAGCATCCTTGCGTTGGTCTGCAGCTGAATTCTTTGGTACCCTGATTTTTTTGCATATTCAATTATCTCAATAAGGTCCTTACGGATTGTAACTTCTCCTCCTGTAAATACAACCTCATTGCAGCCGTTTTTCCTTGACTTGTCCAGGTCTTCCAGTATTTCCTCAGTTTTCCTGTTTCCATGCACTTTGTTATGTGCCTGTGCACAGAAGTAGCAGTTGTTGTTACATAAGTACCCAGTCTTTATGTCCGCGCGCTTGCAACCCATCAGTATCGCAGGTTACTTTGGTGTATAAAAATATTATGCAGAAAAAGGCCCTATGCTGTTTTGTCAGCCAGCTGTTCTGTTGAATCCTGCAGAATCTGGTTCATAGCATGGTTGTCTGGGTGTTTCTCAATGACTCTTTTTGCTGCCTCAGCTGCTTTCTCGTATTCACCCAGTTTGTAATAGGATTCAGCCAAAGGTTCATAAGCCGAGTTTATTTCTGGGTTTATCTCAATCACTTTCTGGGCATACTCTACACTTCCTTGGTAGTCTTCAACTGCAAGCAGGGCTACTGCAAGCTGGTGATAGGATACGACAAGGTTTTCGCCGTTCTCATCCTCCGGGCTGCGGGAGTATAGCTCCAGTGATTTTTTGTGGTTGGCTATGGCTTCATTATAGCGCTGCAGGGCGAAATAGGCCTCTGCGGCGCCAAAATGGATTTTCCAGTTGCTTTCGTGTTCTATGCCCTTCTCAAATGCATCAACAGCCAAATCAAATTTCCCCTCGTTCATGTATAGCCTTCCCAAATCATGGTATTCCCTGCTCAGGGCCTTCCTGAGAGTATCAGGGTTCGCAGGGTCGCCGTGCATCAGAAGAGACTCATCAGCCTCTATTTGCTGCTTTAGTTTTTTGATTGCCATATTATATTTGCCCTCAACAATATAATTGTCAGCATCGGCTATAAAATCACTCTGCGGCTCCAAACCACTCCGCGGCTGAAACAACTGCCATATGATGATTGATGATATGGCCAAAAGCCCAACAATTACACTAACTTTATATATTTTGTCAAGCTTTATCGCTTTTTTCATCTTACTCTTTTTTGAAATACCCCTGCCAGTATAAAAATTTTTCGAGGATTTCCCATGCTTGCCAGGCCGGAACAATTACTAGAGGTTCACAAGTTGTACGAAGTTAGTGGTTATTGCAGCGAGGGCCTATCGCTCCGGAGCAGGCTGCAGGCGCTTGGGTTTTTCTGATCCCCATTCAAAAAAGCCAATAGTTATTGTATCAAGGTACTCTTCGCCCTTGTCATCGGACGGGCTGTTTTTGTATTCTTCCCGCGATATTGCTTTTCCAAGATGATCCTTGAAGGCTCCGCAATAGTTTCCTATAAGGTTGCAGTGCAACGGATAAAAGAATATTGTGCAGTTTGGCTGTTCGGACGCAAACGTAACAAAAAGACCGTCTCCTGTGGCAGTGAAGTATTTCCTTCCATGGTACAGAATAGATACAAACTTAGGTACGATTGTCTGATACTGGTGTATTATCTCGCGGTCACTAAACGTCAGGGAGGAAAGATTCTTAAGATGCGGAAACGCCAACGAGCAATGTCTTCTTTCCGGAATATTTTCTATTATAAAGCGAAACTGTTTTTCTGTGTTAAGGCCCTCTTCAAACTCAAGGGCAGGAGTGTTAATGTTTGAAAAGAGTATTGCTGCCAGGAGAACTGCATAAAGGGCGCGCCTGTTGATATTAATAGCGCATGCCATATGAAAGCTGAAGTATAGCCCAAGACCAGCCAATATCAAGAGCGGCGTAATATAATATATGGAAATACGGCAGAAGAAACAGAAGTAAATACTGGGAAAATCCAGGAAGAGATTGAGCAAAAAGGACCAGGATAAAAGAAGCAGCAGGTTTTTCCAGTCCTTTATGGAGACAAGATACAAAAATCCAACAGCGGCAAAAAGCAACAGGAACAGAGATGAGTACTCAGGCATGAAAAAGAGATTATGATGGCGCGATGAGAGTGACTCAATGAGAGAGGAAAATGTATAACATGAGTTTGCGGAATTGCCCCCCATACCCATATACAGCATTATTGCGTGCGGGATGCTTACGATGGCAAAGGAAGCAAGCAGCGTTGCAGTCTGCCTGAGATTGACTTTCTTGTCCAGAATGGCATATATCGTGAACAGCCCCATAGCAAATACAGTGTCAATTCTTGTGTACAGAAGAAGACTGTATATTGAGATGGCAGCCCCAATGTCAAACCAGGATTTATTATTTTTCAGAAGGACCAGAAACAGCAGAAGTTCCAGGGTTACAACAAAAAAAGTCTCAGCAAAGGAGCTACTGAGCAGGATATTCATTGGATAAAGCAAAAAGACCGAGGAAACAAGCAAAGCAGGCCACTTGTTTCTGTAAAGCACAATCATCAGCCGATAAAGAAGCAGGCCCGCTGTCAGGGACAAAATAATATTAATCACAAAAACACCCCCAACGCTAAGTGCTTTGATTGAATGCAGTATGTGATAAAACACCATCAGGCCCGTCTTGTTATCTACCCCAACTGTTATATCGTGCAGATTTACTGAGTTTACATACCATTCAATCCCATGAAGGTGGTTCACAAGTTCCTTGGGAACAAAATAAAGCAATCTGACAAGCAAGGAGAGGCCAAGAAGAACTGTAAACTCTGCATGCGCCTTAATGAGTCTTTTGAACTTCTGCGGGTTAAGTGCAGCGGGACGGAGAAGGTACAGCATTAGCACGAGAAGAGATGACAGCAACAGGGAAACAAGGCAAAGCCTTAACATATGTCCCCCATGATACGGGAGATTTATAATTATTTTGCATTGTTGTATCTAGTTACGCAAATGAAACAGTTCGTTAAGATACTGGGTCCCTTCCTGAAA
>CAZFZC010000040.1:0-8997 GCA_964523155.1 uncultured Methanosarcinales archaeon | reverse complement strand
GGGCGCTTGGTTTTGCCCGCGCACAGGTTTGCCGGGGAATGCCGCGCTCTCAAAATATGCCTGGCTTTTCTCGCGAATCCCTGCGCGATACACCCTGCCGCCCTTTTCCTTTATGAACCTGGACACAAACCCTGCTCCGCCCAGGTCAACGCGCCCGGCTGCTGGCTTTGCCCTTTCAATTGCCCGGGCTATGCAGTCACGGCTGAGCTCATGCATAAAGACTGCCTGCGCAATGCCTGCATCTGAAAAAGCCCTTGCGCGCTCTTCCTGCTCGCTGTTAATGGGAATCAGGACACTGCCTGCGCCTGCCGCAGGCGCCTCAATGCTTGAGTTGTACCCTGCGGTTGACACAACTGTCAGGGCACAGGCAAGCTCACTGTACATGTCTGGGGAGAAGCTCTCTGAGTAGTATCCGCCGAACACTTTGATTTTGGGCAGGTGCGCAAGGATTTTTTCTGTTTCGCGCCCGCTGCCAAGCGCTGCTATGACCTGCGTCTTTGGCCCGGGCATTATGTCTGGCGCAACAAAACCTGTGTGGACTGCACCTTTCAGTTTGCACTTGGTGACCTGAGGGTCTGTGTGGACGAGGATGGCATCAAAGAGGTTCAGGTCCGCATGTCTGCGAAACGGCCTGCCGAGTATCCCGCGAAAGCTTGACAGGACTGATGCACCCCGGGCCCGTGCATGCGCTATGAAGCTGACAAGCTCGCTGCGAAAGCCGGCCCTTCCGAACGGAAAATGCTCAACAATCAGGAACTCAGGGGCCGCGTTGTCAAAAATTGATGCAAGCATGCCTGTCCTGGTCCTGGAAAGGTACCCGCTGCTGTACCCCTCAAACGGCAGCTCAATCAGGGTTGTGTTTGGAGGCACTTCGTATGGCACCCTGGGTCCTGTGTAGGCGACTGTGACTTCATGCGAAAGGCCCGCGGCCAGGTTGAGCGCCATGCGCAGATGTCCTGTACCGTAAGTGTTCTGTACGCAAATCATTACCTTAGACATTTTCTGTAGGCGAGAAGCCAGGCCCTGGCCTCCTTATCTGGAGTGAACTTTTTCTGGACAGCATCCTTTGCATTTTTTCCAAGCTGTGTGCGCTTCTTTTTGCTTCTGCGCAGCCCTTCAAGAGCGCGCAGTATTGCTGCCGGCGAATGGGGCTCGATGAGAATTCCCGTCCTGTTGTGCGAGATAATGTCAGGCGACGCCCCGGTTCTCGTTGCTATGCAGGGCAGCCTGCAGTACATTGCCTCAAGAAGCGCATTTGAGCAGCCCTCAGAAACAGAAGGCAGCACAAACACATCAGCAAGGCTCAGGTAATTGAGCACAAGCCTGTGGGGGATTTTCCCTGTTATCATGACCCTGTCAGCAAGCCCCATGCCTTCTATCATGTTCAGGTACGTCCCCTTCTCTTCCGCCATGAGCTCGCCGATAACAAGCAAAGTTGACCTGGCTGCAAGCTGCCTGAACGCATCAAGCAGGTATGCAAACCCCTTTTTCCTCCTGACAACGCCGCTGAACGCAACCACGAACCCGTCCAGGCGCAGCTTGATGTCGCTGAAGTAAAACTCAAATGGGTCAAGCGAGTTTGGGATTACACACGATTTCCTGATTTGGGCAATGCCTGCGGCAAGCACCAGCAGGTCTTTGGATACAGATGTGACACAGTCTGCATTTTCCAGCACAAACCTCAGGGACCCGAGCCGCAGCTCGTCGTAGGCGTCCCTTCCCATGTCATTGCCCCTGATTGAGAGGAGAGACTTCTTTTTCCTTTTTTTTGCAGTAAGCACTGCAGCAAGCCCGCAGCCGGTAATGTTGAATGCCTGGAAAATGTCAAAGCCGTGCCTGCTGTCAAGCTGCTCAAGAAAGTAACAGAGGTTCTGGACCTCCTGTGCAGGAACATTTGTAAGCGTGCCTGAATACGGGGCTATCCTGTGCACAACAACGCCGTTTTCCCTGCGCGTGTCAAGGCATCGGGCGCGGTTTGCAAACCTGCTGTCCCCGCCGGTTCCGAATGTCAGGACATGCATCTCTGCGGCTTTCTGGCTTTGCGCTATCCTTCTGCATGCGAGGGCAACCCCGCTCTCCACAGGCGGGTATTCGGCAGCAAGCATGCATACTTTCATCTGCAGGGTAGAATTGTGCGGCGTTTATTAATCTTTAGCCCCTCCGGCCTGCATATCCGGCTGCAGGAGCGCCTGCACTTAAGCATGCCGTCTTCACATGTCCAGGACAACCTGAACCATACAGTTTCCCGGCTCGTTTCTTACTTCCATCTCATTGTATGTAACTGCCTTTATGTCTCCTGACACATTATACCGTTGCGCATCATCGCCGCTTAGAGCTGCGAAAAGCGAGTTGTCCTTAAACTGCATCTCCAGAACTTCGGCAGGCACAAATCCCTCGGTCTCAAAAAGGAACAAAAGCTCCTCGAGAAAACTGTACAGCAGCGCTTTCTCGTCTGCGCCCTTCACCCGGATGTCCCGCCTCTTTCTCGGCTTTATCCTGTAATCTGTCAGAAGGGAGAACATCGCTGCTGCGGCGTTTGCAAATGCCTCCCCAAGGGTGCTGCCGTACGCCTGGAACTTCGCGTCGGCTGTGTGTTCAAAGAACCTGTACTTCATTGGGCTCAAGAAATGGGGCAGTGTATTTAATATTTCCGAAGCAGGCTCGGGACTGCTGCGCCGACTGCGCATGGGAAGGCGACAATCACGACTATCTTCATCACGTCATAGAAGCTTCGAACATATTCGCTGTGGTTCAGGTTAAGGAGATACACGAGCCCGAAGGACGTGGCCAGAGTTATTCCGTAGAGCGCAAAGAGCCTCTTTGTCATGAACTGGCCGAGCTTGCGCTGGCTCTTGTTCTTTACCCTGCTGTACCCGATGAAGTATATTTCAACGATTAGCACAAGCAAGGTCGCTGCAATAACAAGCTCGACGTGGAGCGTGTCGAGAGCGACAGCGGTCCTGACAGTTGCGCCCTTCAGGATGAACGTAAGCCCGATTGTCAGGCTTCCAAAGAAGGCGTTTATTATATCCCGCTTGTTGAAATGGTCAGGCACCCTGTCAAGGACCCTCTCCTGTATCTTCCTTATGTTTTCCTCTATCCACGCCAGCTCTTTTTCTTCCTTGAGAATCTCGTCCTTAAGGCTCCACTTCTCTTCGGGCATACGCCTTCAACCAAGCAAATGCTATATAAAATTTTGTCTTTATTTGACAGTTACATCTGGCAGAAATATCTATTCACACCGGTCGCCTGTGTCCGGGATGTAGTATATGTCAGTTATCCCGCCGCATGTCACAACTGCTGAGCACGGCCCGCCGCCGCAGTAGCTGCCGCCGGGAGAGCCAAACCTGTAGTGCGGCCTGTCGCCATTGGCCCTGGTCTGGTAATCGCCCTGCTCAATCAGCCCTGAGCCGTCCGTGTACGGGTACGGGTAGATGGATACGTCGCAGCACTCGTTGTAGTAGCTTGGCAGAAGTATTACCAGGTTCCCGTCTTTTTCAGACTCAGGCTTCCAGAGGAAGCCGCTGCCGCATGAAAACTCCTGGCCCTGCGCACCCCCTGTGCCGTCTGAGCACGTGCCCCTGTTAATGATTCCAAGGCATGCCGAACCGTCGCTGCCGTCTGTCGAGCAGCTGGAATAGCAGTCGCAGTTCACTGTGCCCTGCGGGCACGGACCGCCTGTGTTCCAGTCAATAAGACAGCAGCTGGTGTCTGAAAAGACATTACTCTGTCCGGGGCCTGAGGGGCTTTCTCTGCAGCTTGCGTTTGTCACATTGCCGGTGTTTGTGTTCTGTCCGCCTGTTGTATTGGGGTTGTCTGCTGTCGCGGCAACTGTGCTGAAATGGTTTGTCCTGGCATGCACAATGTTTTTCTCTGTGTCTACGTAATAATCCCTGAACGCAACCCAGGCGCCGCCGTCGTGGTCAATATAATAGCTTGCCTGCAGCTTTTCCTCGGGAAAATTTAGGAGCGACTCGTCGTACTTTATGCTGAGCTGGACATAGTCGCTGAACATCGCGCCGTGGGGCTCGATATGGTAGACGAGGCCGCCTGCAAACATTTCATAGGGCGTCTGGTACTGGCTGCTGTCGCGGATGGTTATGCTTATGTCTTCGCTGTGCGGGTCTGCAAATTTTATGCCCGACGGAAAGCTCAGCCAGGCTGCCATGTTCGGCGAGTATATTGTCTTGCGGGATTTTATTGCCTCTGTGTTCTGCAGCGGATAGTCCAGGACAAAATCAGAGATTTCCGCAGCGCTTTCCCCAGAAGCCATGGTCAGGGGAAATGTGGCCTCAAGGGACAGGGCGCGTTTTGAAGCCGCAATGCTGCAGTCAAAGTCTCCTGCAGTAACACCAGGAAATGATGAGAAGTCAGTGCAGTCCCCTATGTTTGAGCGCATATAGTCTTCAAGCCTTGCAATGTCAGCGATGCCGTGCTCCTCCATTCCCTGCTCCAGTGTTTTTTTCATGCAGTCTGCAGCGTATGCCTTAGCCGCGCTGATGTCAGGCGCTGCCGGCTGTGACGGTTCCTGGCCTGATTTTGCATACATAATAAACCCGATTGCCACAACAAGCGCGATCCCTGCAACAGCAAAAATTGTAACCTGGCTTCTGCTCATGGGGACTGCCAGGCATGTCTATGTATATAAAGCTTTTTGTTGGCGCCGGGAGTGTACTGAACCATAATTATTGCACAGTTACAAAAGGCAGTGGTGTTCTGATATCCCCGAACCATGGCGACCCAGGCCAATTCCTCCGGCAAAATGGCAGAAAACCCGGTGGCTGTGCAACCCGCCGCCCTGGCGCCCGGAGTGGCAGCGCTGACCCTCGCGTGAGTGTGCAGCTACAGAAAGCTGGTCATTACGTTCATGCAGTCATATGTTGGGTAGTCTTCCACTATCGCAGGCCTTAGCCCGTGCTCTCTGAGCCTGTCTGCAAGCGCTTTTGCAGCCTCTGCGGGAAAAAGCACTTTCCCCCTGAGAACCCTGATGTGTGAATCAGGAAGGCTCTGCCTGAGTACTCTCTGTGCTGTCCCTGCGTTTCCAAATACTGCGGCCCGAAGCAGTGTGCCGTCCGGGGTCACCAGGTCGTAGGGCCCGGACACGTTCTTTGCGCGGGCGCAGAGCCTGTTTTTGAGCTGGACGCTGTCCTTGAGCCTTGAGGTGCAAAGATGTGCCCTTCCCTTCCAGTGCACAAGGAGCCTCCTGCCTGTCTGCATGCTTCCCCTGACAGCGTATGAATACCTGCCTTTGGTCATGAAGCCCAGCTCTGTTAGCCTGCAGGCGTTCGTGTCGCTTGTCTCCAGCTCGTTGATGTTGAGAAAGTCAATCTTTCCCGAAAGATACTGCAGAAGCCTGCCTGTCCATGTGCCCATGCCGGGAACTGCAGGTATCTCAACGCCAAGCTTCCAGGGATAGTCCTGTGCAGAAGAAATCCTGTGCCAAAGGCTCTTGTCTGCTATATCAGGATGCAGCCGAAGCTCATCCAGCCCGGCGTTTGCAAGTGCGCCCATGGACTTTTTGCTGACAAGGTAAAGCGGTGCATATAGATGTATGTGAAAGCTTTTGCCAAACTCAGACTTAAGCGCCCTTATCATCCGCACTGTCCGGCCGAGTCGGAGAAGAGGGTCCCCGCCTGTTATTCCCACGCCTGTTGAACTGCACAGCCTGCATTCCTCAATTACGTGGGACACCCTTTTGGTCTTCCTCTCGTTGATGTACATGACATCCTTCTGGTGCCGGCTGTCAGACAAGGGACAGTAAAAGCACCTGCCTGCGCAGATTCCTGTAACAAAGAGGACTGATTTCCTGCCCAGAACGCACAGCCTGCACCCCCTGGCCATGCTTCCCATACTGTATGAATGGTACGGCGTCTTTTGCAGCCTCAAGCAAACACCCTCTGCCAGTTTGAATAGACTATCCTTGCAAGCTCTTCTGTGTCAAGCCCCTTTATCTCTGCGACCTTCCTGTATGCCTCAATGACAAACGCAGGCTCGTTGTCAGTCCCGCCAAACGGGCTCATGTAGGGCGAGTCAGTCTCGCAGAAGAGCTGTTTGAGGGGAACTGCCTTTGCCATGTCCTGGTACTGCTGGCTTCTCACAACAGATGTTGGCACAGTAAAGCAGTATCCTTGGGCAACTGCCCGTCCGATGAGCTTCTTTTTGCCTGAGAAGCAGTGCAGCACAACCCGGAGGGATGGCCATTTTTCGAGCATGTCAAGAACATCAGCCTCGGCCTTGCGCGAATGGATTATAACGGGCTTTCCAAGGCTATGTGCAAGTGCTAGCTGCCTTTCAAACAGCCTCTTCTGGGCGTGGCTGTCAGAGCCGGTCTTATAGTCAAGGCCAATCTCGCCTATTGCGCTTATCTGCCTGCTGTGATTTTCGATATGTGCAAGCTCAGAGTCAATGTCGCATGAATACGGCTCGCCGAGTTCCGCCTGCAGCGCATCAACAGGGTAGAGCCCGGCTGACACCCGGACAATTGGGTGCCTGGCTGCAAGAGCGAGGGCCTCTCTGTTGCTCTGAGGGCTGATTCCCGAACACATGACTATGCAAAGGCCTGCCTTTTCTGCCCTATCCAGGGCTGTGGCAGGGTCCTTGAGCATATCCAGATGGCAGTGCAGGTCAATATACATCATACCCGCCTCAGGGTGTATTCCATCCTGCCCATGCCAAGCTTCTCTGCCTCCCTGACATGGCCAAGCGGCGCCTTGTGGTTGATTTGGGTGAACAGGTCCCGGCCCGCTGCCTTATTGACAGTTTCTACAGATGCATGGTCTGCTGCGACTATGTCTGTGCCCATCACAACTCCTGCATTTTCGAGGTACACCTTTCCGGAATCGGCAAAGCAGTCGCAGTGCTTTGTGACATCCCTGATGACATTAATGTAGTACATTTTGCCCCTGCTCCTGGTAAGCGCGCCTGCCCCTTCTGAGAGAAGAAGGTCAAAGGGCTGGTCGCGAACAGAGAAGCATTTCTGCGGGCAATTGTGGTAGCACACATTGCAGCCAACGCAGCCCCTTATCTTTGGCACCTCCCCAAGCTCTATCCCGTTTATGAAGCAGAGCTTTTCGCACAGGCCGCACCGGACGCATCCGCCCCTGTACACGACATTTGCCCTGTCATGGATTTCCGCCTTTGTCTTTTTTGATACAGCGCCCATGCCAAGGTTCTTGATTGCGCCGCCCATGCCCGAGCAAGGGTGGCCCTTGACATGCGTGAGCACGACAACGCCGTCTGCGTCAACGAGGGGCCTGCAGACCTCTGCTTCCATGTGCTCAGTCCTTATGACTGTAAAATCGTCAGTGAACACCAGCGGGCAGCCAACCGACTCCTCGGTGAATCCCTGCTGTTCTGCTGCTTTCCTGTGCCCGTCCAAATTGTCCCTGGGAGGACCGTAGATTACCGAGCTGTCAAAGAGGAAGGGCTTGCATCCGACGGATTTGAGGGCTGCAACCACTGTCTTTGCATACACCGGCCGAAGCGATGTCGGACTTGGCGGCTGGCCGTAGTGGAGCTTGACTGCAACCGTATCGTCCGGGCCAAACACTCTGCCAAACTCTTCTGCAAGAAGCCTTTCCCTGCCTATTATGTCCGGGGCATACAAAAGCGCCATAGCCTGTGGTGCTTGGGGACAGTTAATATTTTTTTCCCAAATGCTTAAATAATTTGCAGTACAACCACAGGGGCATGCAGACAATTGTGTGGGCGCTTATCGTACTGCTGTCGGCTGTTCCGCTCTACATTGCAGTCAGGCTTCTTGGCAGCAGGGTGAGCTTTCTCAAGGTGATACTTGTAAACGCAATCGTTGCCATCATAACCTCATACCTGAGCGCGCGCAAGGGGATTTTTGCAGGCTTTCTTGCGTTCATCCTGACAATATTCATCTACAGGGAAATGTTCAGGCTCAAATGGCTCAAGGCATTTTTTGCCTGGCTGCTCCAGCTGATAATTATTGGGGCTCTTGCAATATTTGCGAGCTTCCTTGGCCTTGCGCTTGTCCTGCTATAAATTTATAAACCAACGGCAAAACCCGCATTTAGCCTGGCGGTTGTGGTGTAACCTGGTCAGCATAGGGGACTGTGGTGCAATCGCATGGAAATCCCCTGGTTCGGGTTCAAATCCCGACAACCGCCCTAAATTGCCCCAAGAAGCTCAGAAACCCTACCTTGATTGTCAACCGCAACTGCGCTAACCCCTGTCCTGTGCCTGTAGGTGACAATGTAGCCCTGCTCTGTTTCTTCCACATCATAGTCACTGTAGGTAATGTTGTGTTTCCTGGCATAGACAGCAAAGGCAGTGTCTGCGTCATCCGCGTCCTCTACCAATATGCCTGTATCCTGGGCCTCCATAAGGTCAGGCTCATACTCTCCGGGGGGAAGGCTTGGCTCAGGCTGCGCTGGCCGGAAATCCTCGGCTGCAGGCTCCTGCGGCTGCTCCGGCTGGCCTGTACAGGCGGCAAGCAGCAACACCAGAATCAGGGCTTTTTTCATGGGTAAAGGTAGACCCTCT
Organism: uncultured Methanosarcinales archaeon; assembly: GCA_964523155.1. GTDB lineage: Archaea > Nanobdellota > Nanobdellia > Woesearchaeales > DSVV01 > CAYXZQ01. The sequence goes on along the minus strand of CAZFZC010000040.1, from coordinate 486 downwards.
CAACTGAAATAACATCTGGGGTGACAAACTCTGTCCTGGTGGTTGTCCCGATTTTCGGCGTGAAAAGCACCTGGACTTTCTCGTCCTCCACAATTGGCCTTGCGCTCTCAAAGTGCACAAGCAAAACATCTCCCCGGTCAAGGTTGCCCTCCCTGTGGTTTGTGCCTTCCTGCATGTAATCATATGTGTAAAACCCAAGCTTCATACTCAGCGCGGGGTTGTAGTAGCTGCCCGCAAGGCTGTTTATTGCCTCCTGGGTCATGTTGGCGCCATCCGGTCTGTCCTCAAAGAGCAGGTCTATTGGGTCCAGGAGGTTGTTTTCGTTTGCGTCAATGAGCCCCATCTGTGCAAGTGCGAACACGTCAATCAGGCTGTTGTCATAGGCATTGACAGTCTCTGCCCCTGAGCGCATCAGGCTTGTTGTGTTGGTGAGGCACACTGCCCCGAAAGCGTCGCAGTTCTGGGTTTCGATGCTGTAGTACCCAC
>CAZFZC010000039.1:6378-9187 GCA_964523155.1 uncultured Methanosarcinales archaeon | reverse complement strand
GGCTCGCTTGGCATCGAAAGGCACTTCTACATTGATGAGATTAGGCCCGGCGAAGTCTACAGGGCAAGCAGTTATGTAGAGCTTCCGGCGTGTGAGGAAGGGCTGTTTCGCGCTCAGGCAAGCCTGCTCTATGACGAGTCAAGAGAGGTGACCGAGTATTTTCCCCTGCAGTTGGGAGACAACTGCCCCCTGTCTGAGGAGGATGCTGGCTATGCGGCTGAAACAGTTGTGTTTGTCAGCGATATCCCATCGTCACTCTCAAAGCCTGCAGATGAGGAAATTGCCCAAAAATCCTATTCCTGGCTGATACCCCTGTGCGTTGCCTTTGTTATGCTCTCCTGGTTCCTTGGCTTCTACCTTATCATTCGCCTTGGCTGAGCCAAACCTTGGAATCATCTTCATTGAGTATGCCTGCATCTATCAGCCCTCTTATGCTTAGCCCTGCAAACTGCTTCTGCAGGTCAGTTGTGTCCATAAATGCACTCTCACGGACCTTTGCGACAGCCAGGTCAAACTCATCAGCGCTTCCGAAATGCTCCTTTGCCATTCTTATGTGCTTGCAGTCCAGCCGCGACCTGCGCAGCCTGTGCATGTAATGGGGGCAGGTGCAGGAATTTCTGCGCAGGTCAACTTTGTAGAAGATGCCATTTCGGCTTGCACTGACACGGACAGTTGCGTCCCTCACTTCCATAAGATGGGGCTTTTCGCAACATTAAAAAGATTTTCGGCTTCAGGGTTTTTTTGCCTTGCCACCCTATGGGCCTGTTCGCTCAATGCGCTCTGCCTCAACCTGCGCCATTCCCCTGTAAGAGCCTTTCCTGCCTGTCACCCTGAGCTCATCGCCCTGCCTTACATAAATACTGCCGTAAAACACAACAGGAACAACTGAGCACTCCTCCAGCCTTATTATTGTCTTGTTTCCTAATGTCTCTGTGCCCAGGACAACGCCCTGTGCAGCTAAACGGGAATTTTCCGGCAGCCCCTCAATCTCCCCTATGCTGGTCTCAATTCCCCTTGTAAGGACAAACAGCAGGATGAGCCCTGCTGTGCCGCTTGCCAGCGCCGTGCGAAGTATGGTCCTGTCTTTCATATTCACGGATAATCTGCTTTGATTTATTTTTGCTGATGCCGGATTTCCGGAAAAATCTGCCGTGAACATGGAAAAGAACACAAACAGACCGGCAACGCTTTAGGCACACTATGCCCTGAATGACAGCTTCTTGCAGGTAACCCGCCGGTTCTTGCGCATCTGCGCCCGGGCCTCGCGAAGAGAAAGAAGCCTGTTTTTGGCGCCCAGGTGTGTTATTACAGAGGTTGCATTTGCCATCCCCATGCCAAGGGCATAGCTAATGTCGCCCCTGTGTATCAGCCCTGCCAGAAATCCCGATGCAAACGCATCCCCTGCGCCTGTTGTTTCTTTCACCCGCACTCTGTTTGCAGCCATCCGGTAGCTCATTTTCCCGTCGTAGGCAAACACGCCGTTCCTGCCGTCTGTTATGACTATTGTCCCTGGGATAAGTACTGAGAGGTTGCGCAGGGTTTCGTTTACCGGATTTTTGCCGACCAGGTACTCGGCCTCCTCAAGGTTCAGGATAAGCAGGTCAACTGACTTCATTATGCCTGACAGGTATCCTGTGCCCTGCCTGGCAATGTAGCTGCTTGGGTTGTAGCCAACCTTAATGCCGCGGGATTTTGCATAAGCAGCAAGCTTTTTCTGGGTCTTCCAGCTTTCGCCTATCATTGATGTCAGGTAGAGCCATTTGGCTGAAAGCGGTCTTTTCACATGCTCCCACCTCAGGCTGTTGTTGGCGCCCTTAAATGTCAGGATAGTCCTGTCATCCTCCACGCTGTCAAGGACAACAGAATAGCCGGTCTTGCCACTGCCAATGTGGCCTATAAAATCAACATTCTCCTTTTTGAGCTCATCAAGAACGAGCTTTGCGTTTGCATCATTTCCCAGCCTGCCAAGAAATGCTGTCTTAAGCCCAAGCCTGGAAAACCCGACTGCAGTGTTGGTGCCGCCCCCCCCTGTGTGAAAGTTAAGCTTGTCTATCAGGATTTTCGTTCCGGAAGGGTACGCTATCAGGGTTTCCTTCGTCCTGTCCGTCCGAATCTCTATAAGCTCTGCCTCGGTCCTTGCGAAGGCATCAATAGTCGCAGAGCCGACAGTTATTACATCATGCATGCCAGAATTGTCCTGACATTGGTTTATATATTTTTTCATGTTTTGCAGCTCAGTTTTTTGCGTCACCAGGCAGATTGGCTGAAGAAACCTTTTTATATAACCTCAGAGTCCGTTGAGCCATGGTCCAGAGAATAGGGGGTGCCCGGAGAAAGACAAGGCAGAAATTCGCAAAGCCTATCAGGGAGAAGGGCAAACTGCCGCTGTCAAAGTATTTTCAGAAGGTTGAAATCGGCCAGAAAGTGTGCCTGACATTTGACTCTGCAAGCCAGAGGGCAGGCTACCACCCGCGCTTTCACGGGAAAGTCGGCACAGTGCTTGCAAAACTGGGTAGAAGCTACGAAGTGGGCATTAATGACCTGGGAAAGGAAAAGAGGGTTATAGTGCATCCGGTGCATTTTACAAGGCAAAAATGACAAAGCCAACCATTATCGAGGAGCGCGAGGTGCCGATGTTTGAGGTCCAGGAAGAGTTCAGGAAGATTATGAAACTCGAGAAGGAACCCAATTTCCGCATACAGAAAACAGACGAGTACCTCAACACATTCACTGCACTGCCTGCAAAAGAGGCACGGGAACTCGTCCAGAAACTTGAGAAGCAGGGGATTCCCAGGCTGCAGCCAAAGCA
>CAZFZC010000039.1:0-6368 GCA_964523155.1 uncultured Methanosarcinales archaeon | reverse complement strand
GCCAAAGCACATATACAAGCTTGTTGATATTCTGCCAAGGACAGCCGAGGAGGTCAAGGTTGTCATGCAGGGCTATCCGCTGACCATTAACAACGAGAATCTTAAGAAGATTGCCAAGACCATAGCAGACGCCCAGACTGCAAAAGAATAACCATGGACTTCTTGAAAGGGTTTTTGCACTGCCGATTACACCGCCTGATACAAAAGATTTAAATAATAAGTAACCACTACACAATGGTGCAGCAAATGCAGGAAGGCAAATGCTCTAGTCCCTGTCCGCATTTGCGGCGGCTTTGCGGGCATATACAGGGAAAATAACATTATTTTTTGAATATAAAGGACAAAGGAGGATAAAAAATGGATTTTAAGCTTAAAAAACCGGTTTTGGCGCTTTTGGGCGCCTTTTTGGTTGTTGCTGCCTCGGCCCTGGCCGCAGTGACTGTGGGAACCGTTACCATTGCGCCCGAATCCCCGGACGTAAAAGACGATCTCGCCTGCAGCTTCTCGCTTGGCGGGGATGCTGGAAACTATGATGTCAGCCTGAGCTGGCTCAGGGACAGCGGCAGCGGCTATATCAACCAGGAGTCGCAGGCAAGGGAATTCTCAGGCCTGCCGACAGAGGTTACAGTAACAGACACCCTGCCTGCGTCTGCCACAGCAGAGGGCGACAAATGGAAGTGCATGGTGCAGGCCCAGGGCAGCGCAGCAGGCGAGTCATCCGCTGTCACCATACAGCCGGAAACCAAGATTGTGATATCTTACATAGACGCAAAATGCGATCCGAAGTGCGATGATGACGACCTTGATGCAGAAAAGGCCATGAACGGAAACGCCGGCAAGATAACTGATGTCAAGCCAGGCGCAGAACTTACCCTGAAGTTCCGTGTGGAAAGCCTCTGGCCCGATGATACAGATGACCATGACATTGACGACATAGAGCTTGAATGCGTTCTTGAGGAAATTGAGGACACGGATGAGATAGACGAAAGCATTGAGTTTGACGATTTGGACCCGGGCGACGAGAGCAGCAGGGAAGAGATGGTCTTCGAGATTAGCGAAGAGGCCCAGGATGACGAGATATACACAATTGAGTGCACGCTGACTGCTGAGGATGAGGACGGCAGCGACTATGAGTTTGAGTTTGACATTGATGTTGAGGTCAAAAAGGAGAAGCACGACCTTGTGTTTACAAGTGTGCAGGCATCGCCTGGCGTTGTGAGCTGCAACCGCGACTTTTCAGTCAGCTACAAGATAAAGAACATAGGCTCAAGCGATGAGGATGATGCAAGGATTGAGATGCGCAGCGGAACCCTTGACATCTATTACAACGAGATTCTGCCTGAGATTGAGGAAGGCGACTATGACGATGACGACACTGAATACTCCAGGACTGTCTCGTTCACTGCAGATGACTCTGTCAAGGCAGGAACCTACGAGATACGCCTTGACCTCTGGTACGATTCAGACGACGAGAACGAAATCTGGTTTGTGGAACTGATTGTACAGAACTGCAATTCCCCTGTGCCCGAAGACGAACCAAAGGATGAGCCAGAGGAAGAAGAGCCCCCTGTGGTTGTGATAGAGCAGCCGCCCATCCAGCCAACCCAGCAGCCGACCCCTGTTGTGTCGCAGCCGGTTGAGGAAACTGTTGCGTTTGAGGACAGCGTCTGGTTCATCGCGCTTCTGGTTGTTGCCATTTTGCTCCTTCTGGCACTGGCAATATGGCTGATTGCGATGGCCTTCAAAAAATAAAAAAAATTTTTTTATTTATTTTTGAACGTTTCTATCCATGCCCTTGCATCTTCCTTAAGGGCTAGCCCAAAGGCGATTCCCACCGCAACTGCTGCACCAAGAGAAAGGCCGGCAACAAGCACAATTACGATGTTCTCAAGGATGCTTACGTCAATGACCTGCTTGAGGGCAAGTACAAGCACAACTATTATAACGAAGAACTTGGCAATGCTTGCCAGCAGCCCCGCCTCCTTCATGTGAACGTGACCCAGCAGGTGATGCAGGTACTCAGCACCCATTAGGCCCAGGACAAAGATTGCGCCTGCAAGCAATAGCTTGGGGAACCATGTCAGGGCCATTTGTATTAGGCCTGCCACAGGCTGAATGTTAATGTACAATAGCCCAGCACTGACAAAAGCAAGGAACGTGTACCACTTGACCACCCATCCGGTAACAGCTGCCAGCCTGATTTTCTCAAGCGGCTTTGCAATATGCAGCTTCTTGACCTTCTCTGAGAATTTCATCCTCCGCAGGGCGTGCGTCACAAGAAACCCCAGCAAAAGCCCAAGCAGGTAGCCGAAAATGATGATTATGCCTGCAATCACCACCTTTGGAATGACCTGCAGAAAACCCCTGCCCATTACTCCAAGAGGACTTACTATTGCCTCACCCATAGTCTGCGCAAAAGACATTTTTCCACCCCTTTTTTGCTTAAATACGCTAGTATTTGCAGGGTTATCGCGGTGCGCATTTATAAATCTTTTGCTCTTTTGCACTGCCGGCCAGAGGCAGGGTCAGAAAGGCACAGAAATATTTATAAGCTCGCTGCTCTTCTCCATTGTGCAATGGTAAAATACCTTCTCCTGCTTTTGGCCCTGCCTTTTGCATACGCATGCATCCCTGACTGGGAGTGCACAGGCTGGTCTTCCTGCGGCATACTTGGCTACAACATCAGGGAGTGCACTGACGCAAACAACTGCAGGGCGCCTGACAGGCCGGTTGAGATAAAGCACTGCGATGATGAAAACACCTACGAAATTGCCTACGAACCTGAACCGTCTGTCCAGGATGACACAGCTGGGGCTTTGGGGGATGCATATGCACCAGGAGACGCAGAGACAGCACATCCCAATGCCTACATGGGCATTGGCATCATTGCATTCTTCGCCATTCTTGGCGCGGTTGCGGGCAGACTCAGTAGTTAAGAAGTATCTCAACATCCCTTCCGAATATTTCCCGGAGGTTCTCAAATATTTTCTCCTTCACATATACCTTGGGGGGCATCTTAAGCCCAGAGATGGCTGACTCAAGCTCATTTATGCTGCTTTTCTCAATGCTGTGCAGTGAGCCGTCCTCCGCCACCCTGGCCTTGGATATTTCCCCTTCCTGGTGGTCTATGTCGTGAACAATATATGCCACATTGTCAAGCAGCAGCACCTCGCCAAAGCGCGAGCCGTGCTTGACCCTGATTCTTGCGCGCTCAAGCTCCCTGCCGCGCCTGCGCTGCATATGCTCAACCATGTGCCTGATGAATTCGTTGCCCCTCTTTTGTATATTGACAATGTCTGTCCTTGAGAGCTTTTTATCCCGGTAATCCTCGCGCGCCTTGATAATCTGGCGCAGCATCCTGTCATACTTTTCAGGGACAAGCCCGGTATGGGTAAGGCTTGCGCGAAACGCGCTCAGTATGTCCCCGTCCCGCACCTTCTCAACCCCCTCAAGCCGGAGCACGTCCCGGACAGCTGTCACTGCATTGTCATATATCTGCAGGACGCTTTCCTTCTCCTTGCTTTTTTCTATCTCTCGAAACAGCCTGTTTATGCGCTTGAGGTAAATGTCGGCATTCTCAAGCAGCTCGTCAATCTGTTTTCCTGTCAGGTCCTCCTTTGTTCCGTGCTCCAGGTCCTTTCGCACCTGTATGTTTTGCTCAAGAATCTTGACAAACTTTTCCTCCAGGAGCTTTTCTTTCCTCACAAAAATCTCGCGCATGAGCCTTGCAGTCTCCCTTGGCGCAGGTGGCGGTATGCCAAAGAGCATGAGCGCAGCCTGGCTAGGGGTAAGTATTGCATAGTAGGTGTCCTCCATCCCAATTTCCCGGAGCTTGAGCTTGACGCGCTTAATCATCTGATCGCCTGAGCCCATGAACATGTCAATTGCCTCCTGGCTGGGCTTAATCTTGCCCAGCCTGAGCATCTGCTTCCAGGGCATGAAAAGGCCCCTGTCGTAGAAAGGGACACCGTCCCTTAGCAGCGTGAAGATTATGGGGTTGGCCTCCTTGAGCGAATCCCAGAAGTCAGTCAGGATGTATACCTGGATGTTGAGCTTGTTCCTTATGCCTGTCATCTCCCCGGCTTCAATCCCCATCCCGATTATTATTGCCCGAAGCTTGTCTTTGAGCTCTGCGCGCGTCATCTTCTTGACGTCTGTGTCGTCAATTATTACCATGACGTCGATGTCGCTTTTCTCTGTCGCCTCGCCCCGCACAAGCGAGCCGGAAAGGACATAGCTGACAATATACTTCTCAAACTTCTTTAGGACCATGGACTTGTGGATTTCGGCAATCTTGACTGCTGCAAGCATCCCTGTGTCATGCACCGGCGCTGCCATGGCAACCATCTGCAGCGCCTCATACTTTGCGTCATAGCAGCTCTGCCATAGTTCGCTCAGTATTACTGTCTGCGGCACGATATTCTTGTCTGTGGCCTTGCATATTTCCCCGACAGTTTTGTCCAGCTTCTCCTTAAGCTCAAGGCGGTTGAGCCTCTGGCTGTCAGTGTCGTCTATCAGTATTAGCACGTGTATCTTGCTTGTGTCAGGCTGCTTGCCCTCTTCAGGCTGCGGGGGCGGAAGGAGCGCAACGCCGCAGACGTATTTTTTAAGCCTTGCAACGAGCCTGTCCCTGAGCGTGTCGAGCTTTGACTTTATTTTTTCCAGCTTTTCCTTGGCCTCTGGAGGCAGGTCTTTCTCAGAGAAGTTCTGCATGAAGGGCAGCAAGCAGCAGGGTGCTTATAAATATTGTTGTGAAGGAGTTTATAAAACCGGGACATTTTTGTCAGTTGAAAAGCGAAAGGTTTATATGGAAAATCCATGCACTTTTTGTCCATGGCGCTTCATGAACCAGGGGGCAGGGCAGGCAACTATGACGATTTTCTCAAGAAGCTTCCTGAAGAGCACACAAAAAGCATTGATGATGCAGTGGCTGCATTGGAGGAGTTTGAAAAGAAGGAAAACAGGCAGCACTACTATGATTTGCACAAGACCGGCCTTGACAAGATGTACCATACCTTTAAGGTGAAGCTGACAGAGGTATTCGGCCAGGGGATGGAGGCGTCTGTGCACGGCGAAGAGAATGAGAAAAAGGTGAAAAAGGCACTGCACGCAACCCTGCTTGAGTACCTTGCCCATACAAGGCCTGAGACTGTTGAGGCTATCAAGGAGCTGGAAACTGAAGAAAGCCAGCTTGAGCAGATGATAGCGCTTGTTGACGAGATGCACTCGGCTGACCCGAGACGGGCCCCAAATCCCCAGAGAGGCCAGGGCATGAGTGTGTACGCCCTTCTGGGGCCAACAAAAAACAAGAACGGGACAGTCGGGGACCTGCTTGAGACAATGGCTGCTATGGGCCAGAATTACATGACTGCCTGGAATGCCTATCTGGGCCGGTTCATAACTCACCACGTCAGCAAGTTTGACAAATGGCACCTGATGAGCCATGCCAGGGGCAAAGTTGAAGAAAGATACAAGATTGATGACAAGGCAAAATTTTACTCTCTCAAGCCAGACCAGTATGCTGACCTGCTAAAGGCGCATAAGACTGATGACTGGGAACACATTTCTCTGGAGAAATACGGCCTGAAACAAAAAGAGGAGGAACACTAGCTTCTCCCTACAGGCGCGCCAATCGAGCTGAACTGGCCCAGCTGCTCTGTTGTTGCAACTCCAGGCACATATGTTCTGCACACTCCCCCGCCCAGGCAGACTGTCAGCATCTCCTGTGTGACCTGGCCGCTTTTGTCAAAGGTGAATGCGCGCTGCAATGGCTCCATCTTCTTTCCCCCTTTCTCTGCCTCAACAGTTAGGACATACCTTGTGGTCGGGCCCCTGTCAGGCTTATCTGCTTCAAAAGTAACCTCGCACTCGACAAACGGAGGCACCTGCCCGCCAGTCTGAGTTCTGCCTGGGCTTATTTTTGCCCCATCACAGGTTCCGCTGCATTCCTTGTCCCAGGTGCATTTCCAGCCCAGTGAGTTTGCCAGTGTGAATGTGAGCTTGTCGTAGTTTAGCGCATTGAGGCCGAAAAGCACTCCCTTCTCCTCGTTGTTGACGTATATCTTATCCTCAAGGAGCGCTCCCGGGTGCGGCTCGACTATTTCAGCCCTTGGCAGGGCCTCTGCAGGGCCTATTACATAGCTTACCTCCTTTGTCTGGTCGCCCATGTTCTCCATGTTCGCAATGGGCGTGTCTCCAAACCCGTTGCCGTTTGAGTCGTAGTAGACTCCTACCTTGGCTTTCTTGGTTGTTCTGCCTGAAGTGCCCTGGCTTTGCGTTTTCTGGAGAGAAAACTGGGCATAGTCCATAATGCCCCAAACAGACACCAGCAGTTCAGTATACTCAGGTGGTTTGCTTGATTTCCATAT
>CAZFZC010000038.1:0-9226 GCA_964523155.1 uncultured Methanosarcinales archaeon | reverse complement strand
CGTTCAAGGTTAGCCCCGCCTAGCTCAATGGTTAGAGCGTTCGGCTGTAGAAAGGGCCCAGACTGTTCCCGGCGGGAATTGTATGAGGGGCGCTCAGCTGTCACCGAAAGGTTCCTGGTTCAAGTCCGGGGGCGGGGATACTCCCTGTATGCGGCAAGCGTACTGCGAACCATCTCCTCCACAGTGCGCTTGGGCAACCAGCCCAGGACTGCCCTAGCTTTTCTGTTTGAGGCAACGAGTCTGGCAGGGTCGCCCTCCCTTCTCCTGCCGTACTGCCACCTGAACCTGGTCCCTGTTACCCGCATCACAGTACCCAGGAGCTCCATTACGCTTACTCCCTTCTGCGTTCCCAGGTTGATAATCCCGTTTCCTTTGCCAATGGCAAGCACGTGCGCATCCACAAGGTCGTTTATGTCAATGTAGTCGCGAACGCATGTCCCGTCATGGGTGCTGTAATCCCTGCCAAACACAACGAACCTGTCCCTCTTTCCAGCAAGGACTTCCATTACAATTGGAAAGACATTCTGCGCATGCGGATCCACATAGCCCAGCCCGGCGTCGCCTGCAACATTGAAGTACCTGAGCGAGACGCAGCTTATCCTGTGGATTCTTCTGTACCACTCAAGCAGCTCCTCGCAGGCAGCCTTGGTATACCCGTAGAAGCTTATCGGCGCAACCCTTGTGTGCTCGTCAACCCGCACTCTGTTTGGCATGCCGTACACTGCTGCAGAACTGCTGTAGATTATCCTTGGCACACTGTGCCTGACCATGTGGTTGAGGAGGTTGACTGTACCCTTGATGTTGTCGCTGTACATTGGCGCATCTGACATGCTCTCCTCAACTGCCTTGTAGGCTGCAAAGTGCATGACCACACTTATCCTGCGGCGGAAAGCGAGAGCCAGCTTCTTCTCATCTGTGAGGTCTGCCTTTATGAAAACTGCGCGCCTGTCAACGAGCCTGCGCTGCCCCCTCTTCAGGTTGTCAACCACAACAACTTCATGGCCCAGGTCGCACAATTTCCTTACAGCTGCGCTGCCAATATAGCCTGCACCCCCTGTCACAAGGATTGTCTTTTTCATCTGCCGGGCGCAGTTTTGTGATGGAGCGTATAAATAGTTTTCGGTAAAACCGAGGCAGCCGGATGCCCGGCAAAAAAATAAAAGCTGCGGTTCGTTCCCCCGGCCAATGGCCAGCGACCCTGACACAGGCGACGAAGTCCGGATTGCGCATTCAATAATGAACAGGTTCCGCTATACATACGGCGACAAGTGGGTGCCGCAGAAGGCGCTTTTCCAGAAAAGCAGAAAGCACGTCCTGGTATTTAACAGGCTTGTCCGGGAGGGCTTCATTGAGCGGAGAAAGACTTTCTCCGGATACCAGTACAAATGGAAGGCGCAAATGCCCTAAAAGAGCTTTTCCATGATGTCCATTGTGTAAAGGATTATTGCATACGCCTGCCTTGCTGTAGGCTCAAAGCTCTCCTTCTTGGCATGCACTGAATGAATGCGTATCTGGTTGACGAGATGAATCTGCTGGTTTAGGCCCGGGTCAAGGGGAACTGACTTCTCAGAAAGCTTTGCTATCAGCTTTCCCAGGCCGATTCCCGGGTTCTTCTCAAGGATATCTGTGCCTGTGCAGTCGTAGTACTTCCTGTGCAGCAGAACCTCAATAATCCTGCCGCATATTATTGTTGCAGCCCGGTAGCAGCCAGAATTGTAGGTCTTTTGCAGCTCCCGGATGTCTGCTGCAACTGCACCGGCGATTTCTGAGGGAAGGTTTTTTGGCACCGCAAGCCTAATTCCTGCATCCGGAACTGAGCCAAGCTGCAGGCAGAGACTCTCAAGCTCTTGGAGGCTTTCCAGGGGATTTTCTGCCAGGAGGTTGAGCATCCTTAGCGCAGCGCCCCTCTTACCGGGGTCTTTCCTGTGATGGGTCCCTAGCAGGAAGGCTTCCTGGGTGATTTCCTCCAGGATTTTGCCCAGCCTGGCGTTAAGGTAGCCGGCCTTATCATTCTCAAAGCTATAAATGCGCTTTTTGCCGCTTGGCTTTTTGGAAGCGGCATCAAGCATTTCCCTTGCAGCCCTGATGTGCGGAAGGATTGCCATTTTAGAATAAATGTTCTGGCACAGCACCCCTGTTAATATGCTAATCTGTAAAACCTTTTAAAAATATTTGCATTTCCGGCGCGTCATGGACCTGGCGCTCTTTGACTACACCCTGCCAAGAAGGCTTATTGCGCAAAGGCCTTTAAGCTTGAGGTCGCAATCCAGGATGCTTGTTCTTGAGAACAAGCACATATGGCACAGGAAATTCACAGACTTTGGAGCTGTGCTTAGACCGGGCGATGTTGTTGCGCTCAACAATTCAAGGGTTGTTGCAGCCAGATACACAGGCAGGAGGCAGACAGGCGCAAGCCTTGGGATACTTCTGGTAAAGGAGTTATCACCCAACTCGTTTGAATGCCTGGTGAAGGGCAAGCTTATGCCAGGCGAAACTTTTTTGCTGGGGACAACAAAGGCCCGGGCAATCACAGCAGACAGCGGCAGGGCAACTATAGAGGTTGAGTCGCTGCAGGGCCTTAAGGGCTGCGGCCAAGTTCCGCTTCCCCCATACATAAAATGCGCGCTTTCAGACAGTGACGAGTACCAGACAGTCTATGCCAGGCACCCCGGGTCAGTTGCGGCTCCAACTGCAGGGTTTCACTTCACAGAAGAAGTGCTGCAGGGGATAACAGACATGGGCGCAAGGCTTGCGTACATAACACTGCATGTAGCCCCGGGCACGTTCCTTCCTGTCAGGGAAGCTGATGTCAGTAAGCACAGAATGCACCCGGAATCATATACAATAACAAAGGAGTGCGCAGCCATCCTGAACAAGAGGAAGGGAAGGCTTTTCGTTGTGGGGACAACAACGCTTCGGGCCATGGAGAGCGCCTGCACTGGCAGCGGAAAAGTAAGGCCCGGCACAGGGGAAACCTCGCTGTTCGTTATCCCTGGCTATGCCTTTTTGCTGCGCTTTGAATACCTGCTTACAAACTTTCACCTGCCCAAATCCACAGTGCTAATGCTTGCATGCGCAGTTGGCGGCATATCACGGGTCATGAGTGCTTACAGGAAGGCTGTTGCAGAAGAATACAGGTTTGGCAGCTTCGGAGACTGTATGCTGATAAGGAACCAGGCTAAAGGGTTTCAGCCCTCTGGACACCCATTGCCCTGTCAATCTCCTGGGCAACCTCAGCAAGGTCATCAAAAATCCGGTTAGCGTCTTTTCGCATCTCCTCAACAGCAGCGGACAGGCTGCCGCGCCTGATGAAAATCAGCTTTTTTTCCCTGTACAAAAGCCCGGCGTCCACAAACGCGCGCACATGGTAGTTTATCCGGCCAGGGTTTGCCCTGAGCTTTTCAGCCAGCCTCTCTGAACTTGTACCAATCCGCATCCTAAGCTCCTCAAGCAGCGCAAGCAGTGTTTTTGCAGAGAAGTTTTCATCACCCCTGCTGGTGTTGAGCCCAAAGCTGTCGCACAGCCAGAACACATCAATCATGGGGTTGTTTTGAGGTGGCTTGTTAAGGAGCCTAAGAGTGAGGTTCTGAAGCATTATGATAGTAGGAATAAGCATGTATTTAAATTTTATGCATCAGGTTGAAGAAATTTCAATTAAACCAAAATGCACAAGTTTTAAATATCACTGTTGTTTTCCCCCGTTGACCTGAAATCAACAAAAAACCGGGAGGTGCAAAGATGAAAATAAAGCCAATAGGAGAAAGGGTATTGATAAAGCCGCTAAAGGAGAAGGAAAAGACAAAGGGTGGCATTTACATTCCGGACTCTGCCAAAGAGGAAAAAAAGGAAGGCGAGGTAATTGCCGTTGGAACAAGGAAAGACGGGAGCGAACTGCCGCTCAAGAAGGGAGACCACATCATCTACGGCGGATACAGCTCTGATGATTTTGAGGTTGACAATGAGAAGTACATCTTTATAGATTTCAAGGATGTGCTTGCAAAAGTTGAGTGAGGTGTAAGAAATGGGAGCAAAAAAACTAATGTTTGACGAGGCTGCAAGAAAGGCCCTGAAAAGCGGTGTTGACAAGGTTGCAAACACTGTGAAGGTAACCCTGGGCCCAAAGGGAAGAAACGTTGTTCTGGACAAGTTTTCAAACCCGACTGTTACAAACGACGGCGTCACAATTGCAAAAGAAATTGAGCTTCATGACAAGTTTGAGAACATGGGCGCAAAGCTTGTCAAGGAGGTGGCATCCAGGACGCAGGACACCGCAGGAGACGGCACAACCACTGCGACCCTGCTTGCCCAGGCAATGGTTGAGGAAGGGCTCAAAAACATAACATCAGGCGCAAACCCCATGGATATCAAGAGGGGCATTGAAAAGGCGACTGAGGAGGTTGTGAGGCACCTGAAAAAGCAGAGCACAGAGGTCAGGGACAAGGAGAAGATAGTGCAGGTAGCAACTGTCAGCGCAAACAACGACGAGGTTATCGGGCAGCTTATTGCGGATGCCATGGAAAAGGTCGGCAATGACGGCGTAATAACCGTTGAGGAGGCAAAAAGCATCGAGACAAGCCTTGAGGTTGTCGAGGGGATGCAGTTTGACCGTGGATTCACGAGCCCGTACATGGCAACAGACCATGAGAAAATGATAAGTGAGCTTGAGGATCCATACATTCTTCTGGTTGACAAGAAAGTCTCAAGCATGAAGCAGATAGTGCCTGTGCTTGAGCGCGCGGCATCAGACGGCAAGCCGCTTGTGGTAATTGCCGAGGATGTTGAGGGCGATGCCCAGGCAGCAATAATCCTTAACGTAATCAGGGGCTCAATCAAGGCATGCGCTGTCAAGGCGCCAGGCTTTGGGGACGAGCAGAAGGAGATGCTTGAGGACATTGCTGTTCTGACAGGCGCAAAGGTTGTCAGCGAGGACAAGGGCATGAAGCTTGAGAACTTCAACCCCACATGGTTCGGAAGCGCAAGAAAGGTTAGGGTTGACAACGAAAAGACAACCATTGTGGACGGCAAGGGCGAGGCAAAGCTGATTAACGCCAGGAAGCACATGCTGGAAGGGCAGATAAAGGCTGCGGACACCGACTTCAAGAAAAAGGACCTCCAGAAGCGGCTTGCAAAGCTTGGCGGCGGGGTTGCAGTCATCAATGTGGGTGCAGCAACTGAAACCGAGATGAAGGAGCGGAAGATGAGAATTGATGACGCGCTCAACGCAACCAAGGCCGCTGTTGAGGAGGGCGTTGTTCCCGGAGGGGGGCTTACACTGTTCCATGCCTCAAAAGTTGTGGATGCCATGAAACTTCCGAGTGACCAGGCTACAGGCGCGAAGATTTTGCGCAGGTCCCTTGAAGAGCCAATGCGGCAGATTGCTGCAAATGCAGGCAGGGAAGGCGCTGAAATCGTGGCAAGGCTGGCGCGGGAATCTGATGAAAAAGTCGGCTACAATGCAAAGACAGACAGGTTTGAGGACCTGGTCAAGGCAGGCGTCATTGACCCCACAAAGGTCGTGCGGTCTGCTCTGCAGAACGCGGCAAGCATATCTGCCATGGTGCTTACAACAGAGGCGCTTCTGACAGATTTTGACGCTGAGAAAGACGAGAAGCCACAGACAATAATAATTTAATTTTTTCTTCTTTTTCTTGCCCCATTCTTTGCGTCAGGTGCAGGCAAAGGATAAGAATTGCTTGACATTAGCCCGGCTAAAAGCAAAGATTTATATATTATTCCCCTCATATAGTGTATTACTTTAACATAACTTATCATATGATAGCTGAACGTGAAACCAGTATGTAAAAACCAACACTGGCTCCTGGGCTGGTAGGAATGCAGAAAAACAAGAACAGGATTGGCTTTATATCCACAAGGTTCGCAGGCACTGACGGTGTCAGTCTGGAAGCGGAGAAATGGGCACAGATATTACGTTCTATGGGCCATGATGTCTACTGGTTTGCAGGCGAGCTTGACCGCGACCCGGTGCGCAGCTATCATATTGAAGAGGCGCATTTCAAGCACAAGGACATAAAGCAAGTCCACGATGAGGCATTTGGCCTCAAGCCCAGGCAATCTGACCTGGAAGACAGGATAAGGGCGCTGGAGAAGGGCCTGCAGAAGTCGCTTTGCGATTTCGCCTCCAAATACAATATTTCTTTGTTCGTTGTGGAGAACGCATCTGCACTGCCCATGAATGTCCCTCTTGGTTTTGCCATAAAGAACTACTTGCAGGCTTCTGGGATGCCGGCCATCCTGCACCATCATGACTTCTTTTGGGAGAGGGAGAGGTTCAGGCATTACAGGCTTGGGCAGGAATACGACCTTTTCAGAGCCTTTCCCCCTGACCTGGCAAACGTTAGGCACGTTGTCATAAATTCGCAGCAGCACGCTGACCTCACTCGTCTGAAACTCAAGGGAAATGTCTATGTTCTCCCAAATGTTATGGACTTTGAGAACGGGCCCGTTGTTGACGAGTACAGGGCACAGTCACTTCTTAAGCGCATTGGAATCGAGAACAATATGGTTCTGCAGCCAACCAGGATAATCCAGAGAAAGCATATCGAAAAGTCAGTCGATTTTGTCCATGAGCTGCAAAAGCAAACCGGCGTAAAGCGGACACTGTACATACCTCATGAGGCTGGAGACGAAGGAACGGACTATCTGGAAAAGATAAGGGCCTACGCAAGGGAAAAGGGTGTTCGGCTGGTAACAAGCCAAAAACCCCTGCCTGCGCCTTGGTACAAGTGCGATGAAAAGGAGCCTGATATCTTTGATTCATACTCCAGAGCGGAACTCGTTACGTATCCAAGTGACAATGAAGGATTTGGAAACGCTTTCCTTGAGGCAGTGTTCCACAAGAAACCACTCGTGATGAATCCTTATCCTGTCTATTCCAGGGACATTGCCAAGTATGGCTTTTGGACAATTACACTGGACAGAGACATGAAGAGCGCAGTGGGCGAGGCACTGGCTGTCATGACAGACCCAAAGAAGCGGGAAGAGTTGGTTGAGCACAACTATACTGTTGCGCAGGAGCATTTCTCGTACAAACATGCGCGCCAGACACTAGGGCCGCTGCTAAACTAGACTCTGAACTGAAAAGTCTTGTTACGTCCCTGCCAAAAAATCACAGCTTTTTTATGACAGCCTTATCAGAAACAACAGCGCTGTTGCCGGTCTTGTCCTCAATTATTAGCCTGAGCTTCTCCTGGCCCCACATGGCTTTCTGGAGCTTCCTTAGCATATTTTTCGCCTTTTTCTGTTCTGTTTTATCCTCTGCCTGATCCCTGGCCTGCTCTAAAATATATTTGAATCTCCTGAGCAGGCCCTCGACATTTGTAACAAACCCCTGGCTTGCTGCCCCAGGCTCCATGCTTATCATTCTTGGTATTTTCACTGTTGCCTGGCTTGACTTGACAACCCTCACATTAAGGTCATTTTCAGCCTCAACATCAAACTCTATTCGCAGGGCATCATGTTGTTCAGCGGTTTCCACATCAGCCTTATGGAACCTGCATTCGCTGCAGGTCATGGAAAACACAAGAACCTTGCCAAAATAAGGGATGTCTCTTTCCTGCTCAGTCAGTGTAAGAGTGTCTTTCTTGCATACCGGGCACTTCTGGCCTGCCAGCATTTCCGGCTCTTTTTCCATGTCCCAACCAAACCAAGGTACAATATATATTTTTTTTCATTATGCTGCGGCCAAAAGCTGCAGGCGAAATTAACAGCCGAAAGAAAATGTGAGAAAAAATCACTCAACAGTAGATGTCTGCTTTGTCCGGTATATCTCTGCAAACGAGGGTGTGCAGACAATGTAGTCGTCCCCGAAGCCGGCAATGTCGCCGTCAACAGCATCGCAGGTCTTCTTGAGCTTGTTTATTGCGCGCTTAAGCTCCACCAGGTCCTTGTCCTTAAGGGGCTTGATGTTAACCAGACAGATAGTGTAGCCTTCACGAAGGGAGTCCAGTATGGGCTTGACATCGGAGAAATCGTCAATAGTGAATGGCCGGACGATAACCTTTGTTTTCGGGTCAATTCCGGACACAGTATCAAGTTCAACATATTCTTCCTCAGAATCCTCAGCATCCAGATCCTCTCTGGAAAAGGTTTTTTTGATATGGTCAACGAGTTTTCTCATATGCATTCCCTCCTCTGGACAATATCTATGAATCAGTGGCAATTATTATATAAATCTTTTGTTTTCAGGCCGGCGGCAGCGCCATGGAAAAAACTGCAGCGGTCATGAGAAAAACTGCCTGATGAGGCCGAAGGCAGCAATGTAATCTTCCCTTGTCTTGTTTATGATTCCCAGCGCAGCCCAGGAAAAAAAAATTATTGCAAGCATAAAAAGCCTGGGTTTTATTGCATGTGGCTCCATTCTACCTGTTTCCGCAGTAGAAGAATTTTTCAATGCTGACATCCTGGGAGTCATAGCTGCCTGACCTGGGGCTCGCCTGCTGCCTGGGCTCCTCTGGAGCGGATTCTTCTTTTTTGGCCTGTGCAGGTTCCTGGCTTTTCCTGGC
Source organism: uncultured Methanosarcinales archaeon (assembly GCA_964523155.1). Classification (GTDB taxonomy): domain Archaea; phylum Nanobdellota; class Nanobdellia; order Woesearchaeales; family DSVV01; genus CAYXZQ01. Next base: position 704 of record CAZFZC010000038.1, on the reverse strand, counting down.
ATGCCTTGCCAAGTCATCCTCAAGCCTGTCAATTTTCTGGGTCAGCCTGTTGACTTCGCCGCAGAACTGGTCAGCAAAGGACTGGAGTATGGCCCTTACAGAGTCCTCATCCATGGCAGTATTTTGCTGCACCTTTGGCACCTCCTCTGGTTTTATTGCTTCAGCCTGGGCAAATATCTTCGCCAGGTTGTCATCAGTTTTGCCGCAAACCATGCTGTCAGCCAGGCTGGCTGCATCCTCCCTGCTTGCCGCAAGCCCATGCTCTTTGAGGGTGTTTGCAAGCACATTGACTTTCATAAGTTTGTCCACATTCATTTTATCACCATATATTAGTATAAATTTTTGTATATTAGTTTATTTTTTATATCTCAACTTATATATAAAGTTTTCGAAAGGAGCAGGGAGCTGGAAAATCCGTAGAGATACTCTGCCGACAGTTAGGCGCAGAGGGCTCAGTTGCCCGTGGGCAGTGGCCATGCGCCGCAGGCATGTCATGCACGAACAGCCGGGCAAACCGGAAAGAATGCTGGCTAAAGCTCAGTCAGCCTGCTTCCAAGTTGCATCAGGCGCCTATTCATAACAGGGGGGCTTTGGCCCAGCACCCTGCCTATCACGCCTGCACATTCCCCTGTCGCAAAGATATGCTGTGCACTGCATTCGATGAATCCTGCCGCATCCCTAATCCTTGCGCAGTCAATGGAATC
>CAZFZC010000037.1:0-9373 GCA_964523155.1 uncultured Methanosarcinales archaeon | reverse complement strand
GACACAAAGAAAGGCACCGACAGGATACTTGGCAGCCTTGGGATTGTGCAGGGCAAGGAAATAATTACCAACATTGACATGAGGGCAAACAGGATTCTCTTGCCTGAAATTGCAACAAGGCTCGCAGGCTTTGACGAGGGCGAGGAGATGCTCCTTCGCGTGGGAAAAAACAGGATTGAGATACTGCGGCCGTAACCACTCCCGGATAGGGGTTTTTTTATAATTTGTGTTTTTGGGCATGCTAAAGCACAATATTTATATAGCGGTTTAGCAATAATGATAATCAATACTGCATATGGGGGTGACAAGCATGCAGGCAGAAATTCAGGAAGAGAGGCTCAAGGATATCCTGATTGTTGATGATGAGCCCCATATTGTTAATCTGGTGAAGCTGAGCCTGGACAAGAACCGCTACAGGGTGTCTGGCGCATACAGCGCGCGCGAGGCGCTAAGGATTGTTGAGCAGAAGGTTCCGGACGTGATTATCGTGGACATCATGATGCCGGGAGTGAACGGCTATGAGCTCTGCCAGGCGCTCAGGGAAAACCACAGGACAAAGTATGTGCCCATAATCATTCTATCTGCAAAGGGCCAGATGAACGACAAGCTCCATGCGATAGATGTAGGCGCAGACGACTACATAACCAAGCCCTTTGACCCCATGGAGCTCGAAAGGCGCATCAAGCTTAACCTCTCCACAGCAAGCTGACGGGCTGATGGAGAAAATAAAAGCAAAGATAATCAGGAGCCTGCGGGGCGCAGAGCACGGCGCATCCACAAGCGAGATAGCCAGGAGCACAGGCCACAGCAGGCTGACTGTTGCCAAATACCTGGAGGTAATGCGGGTAGAGGGTACAATTGACTGCCGGGGCGTGGGAAGGGCAAAACTCTGGAGCCTAAGAAAGGATTTGATACGAATTCTTGCAGTTGATGATGAGCCACACATTACCAGCCTTTTGGGGCTGCTGTTTGCTTCTGACAGATACGATGTCTGGAAAGCGGGTTCTGCGGCAGAGGCCCGGCGCATCCTGCTTGATAAGACTCCTGACCTGATACTGCTTGACCTGATGATGCCCGGCGAGAGCGGATATTCCCTGCTGCGTGAGCTCAGGAGGAGGCCGGACACATTGAACGTCCCTGTGATTATACTGTCTGCAAAATCAGAGCCGGCTGAGAAAGTGAAGGGCCTGCTTGGCGGCGCAGACGACTACATAACCAAGCCCTTTGACCCGATGGAGCTTGCTGCGCGCGCAGAAAGGATTATTGAGCGCAGCAGGCAGGAAAAGCAGCTTAACCACATCACAAGGCTCCCGGGAAGGGAAATGCTTGAGTCCTACCTGGCAGGGCACGAAGGGAACGGCAGTGTCCACACCTACAGGGTACTGGGAATTGGCGAGTACTACGGGAGGAACGGGATTGTCAGGGGAGATATGCTGCTCTGCCTGCTCGCGCGCCTGTTTAAGGATACACTTAAAAATACAGACTCATACCTCTCACATACTGAGCAGGACTCGTTCGCTGTTGTTTCGCATGACGGCAGGGCTGATGTGCTGATAAGGCAGGCGTTTGAGAGGGTTGTTCCCATGCTGGCAAAGGGGCTTGCCCTGGAGCACAAGGGCCCGGACGCGCGAGTTCCCCAGAAACCGGAGGCAGGCTGAATGGAAAACATGCAACAGGTGCTCTACATTGTCATTTTCCTTGCGGGACTGTACTGGCTGCTGCGCCAGAAGCGCTCGCCCAGGGACGATTACTACCAGAAGATTCTTGATTCTGACGAATACAAGGTCAAGGGAAGGTTTGAGAGCAGCACGCATGAAAAGGTGTAGGCATGGTCTTGGGCATAAAGTTCAAGATAATCTTACTGGCAATTATCCTGGCTGTACTGTCATCAGCTGCAGTGGGAATTATTGTTGAACGCCTTCTGGCAGACGAAGCAGGCCCGGCTATCGACAGGCGCGAGGCCTTTGGCTACCTGGGAGTCCTTTTTTTTTTCGTTGCAGTGGCAAGTGTCCTTGGCGCCTCATGGATAATGTCGCCTGTTGATGACCTCATTATAGGTACGCAGCTGGTAGCCCAGGGAAGGCTTGACCACAAAATTGGCAAGAGGCGCGACGATGAGCTTGGAAGGCTTGTTGACAGTTTCAACAGGATGACAACCAAGCTCAAGGTCAGCTACGACCAGAGCCTGGAATTCTCAAACATTGCAACTGTGGAGAAGCAGAAGGCAGAGCTCATAATTGACAGCATGGCTGACAGTGTCATTGTGACAGACAGCAGCCACCACATCGTGCTTTTTAACCCGGCGGCTGAGCGGATGTTTGGCGTTGAGCAAAAGGCTGTGCTTGGCAGGCACATCATGAACTTCCTGAAACAGTTCCGCATGGAGGGGCTTTTTGATGACTTCCCGGAAATCCGTGACAAAATTCTGCCGGTAAAAAAGCCCGAGACAAAAATGCGTGAATTTGATGTGGCCCGGCTTGGAAGGATACTCAAAGCTGCAACAGCGCCTCTGCGAAACGAGAGCAGCGTCGTGATAGGCACAGTCGTTGTCATTGAGGACATCACAAAGGAGAAGGAGCTTGACAGGATGAAGACGGATTTTGTAAGCACAGTCTCCCACGAGCTCAGGACTCCGCTGACAAGCATTAAGGGCTATGCTGCAATTCTTCTTGGGCAGAAGCTTGGCGCCCTCTCAGAAAACCAGAAAAAGGCAGCTGAGATTATTGACAAGGAGTCAGACCGCCTGGCAGACCTCATAAGCGACATTCTTGACCTCTCAAAACTTGAGGCGGGCAAGGCCAAGACCAGTTTTAAAAAGGAAAACATAGGGGCATTTGTGTCCGAGCTCCCGGTGCTTGCGGCTGCAAATGCCAAGGGCATAAACATCGAGACTATGATACCCAAAGACCTTCCTGAAATTTCGGTTGACAGGACAAAGATACTGCAGGTTTTCAACAACCTTCTTTCCAATGCCATCAAGTTTACAACGCCCGGAGGAAAAATATCAATCAAGATGTCTTTTGACAGGGATTTTCTCAGGACAGACATAGCTGATTCAGGCGTGGGGATTCCGCAGAAGGACATACCAAAGCTTTTCAACAAGTTCTACCAGGTTGAAAGCCACCTCACCCGAAACCAGGGCGGAACAGGCCTGGGGCTTCCGATTGTCAAGGAAATAATCGGGCTTCACCACGGGCTCTTGGCTGTCAGGAGCACCCTTCGCAAGGGAACAACTGTAAGCTTTGCCCTGCCAAGACACGGCTTGTGTGGGAGGGAACAGGACAGGTGCTGGGAGTCAAGGGGCTGCACAAAGACCAAGTGCCCGGCTTTCCAGAGCCCTGACAAGCGCTGCTGGCTCTATGTAGGCACGTACTGCAAGAAAAGGACAAACGAGCCCTGTCTTGACAAGATACAGGTGTGCAGGTTCTGCAGCATTTACAAGCAGGGTCTGGGGGAGGAAGAAAGTGTCGCGTAAGAAAATCCTGATTGCAGATGACGAGCCCCACATTCTCGATCTCATGAAGATGGTTCTGGAGGAAAAGCATGATGTGATTACTGCAAGGGACGGCAGGGAAACCCTGGAAATGCTTGAACACACAAAACCTGACCTGATACTTCTGGATGTGATGATGCCCTTTGTTAACGGCTTTGAGATATGCGAGAAGCTGAAGAAGGATCCAAGGCAGAGGAAAATCAAGATTGCGATGGTAAGCGCAAAAACCCAGGAGCGAGATATCATGGAGGGGCTGAAGCTTGGCGCTGACTACTACCTGACTAAGCCCTTTGACCCGATGAAACTCCTGCAGAAGGTTGACGAGATGCTAAAATGAGAACCGGCAGGCAATTCTCATATGTCATAGGCCCGGACACCAGAATCAGGAAGGTAAGCGAAAACATACGTGAAGTGCTTGGCATCACAGGCAGGGAGCTTGCCGGAAAGAGAATATGCCAAATGCCGGGAGAGGCAGCCAGGGCTGTGTGCCGCCATGTTGAGAAAGTTATGTCAGGCAGCCCGCAAACACTGGAAGTGGATGTTTCCTGCAGGGGGGCTGCAAGGCTTCGGCTTTCATCAAGGCCGATAAGGAGGAAAGGCAAGGTTGTGTCTGTGGCAGGAGACGCAAGGAAAATCATCCCTGCAGAGGAGAAAAGCGTGTTGCCCGATGAATCATTTTATCAGGAGCTAATGGACACGCTTCCTGACGAAATTGCGGTAATTGATGCAAAAACTCGCAGGATACTTTATGCAAACAGGCAGACTCTGCGGGCAAGGGGCATTGGGGGGCGGGACATAAAGGGCATGGTATGCAGGGACGTGTTTCACAAGGGCAGGGATTTGGCTGAAAAGTGCCCTCTTGAGGAGACTCTTCGAAGCGGCTCTGTTAGCCGCGTTGTCGTAAGGATGGCAAAGGACGGGAGGAAAAAATACTATTCTTTTGCGACTGTTGCCCTGCGGGACAGCAACGGCAGGACAGAGCGCGTGCTTCACATTGCCAGGGACATAACAGAGAGAAAGGAGGCAGAAGCCCTGCTGCGTGAGAACAGGGAGAGGTACAGGAGACTGGTAGTGAACGCCCCCCTGGGCATAATGTCGGTAAGCAAGGCCGGAAACATAATAGATGCGAACAGGCGCGCGCTGTCTCTGCTCGAATTAAAGAGCCCAAAAGGCATAAATGCACTTGAGTATGAACCCCTGAAGGCTTCAGGCATTGCCCAGGAAATGGCTGCCTGCCTCGGGGAGAAAAGGCAGATAACAGCAGAAACTCCGTTTCCTGGAGGCAAAGAAAGCATTCTCAGGTACCATATAACTCCTGTTCTGGATGACAATGGCGAGGTGGGCATGGCTGAAATTATTCTTGAGGACATTACCCGCAGGGTCATGGCCCAGGAGAAACTCCGGCAGATAAACAACAACATCCTTGCCCTGTGGAAAACCTCAACATCGCTGCAGAGGTCAGAAAGCGTTGACCACCTCCTTGACACTGCTGTAAGGGCGTTCACTGACATGGGCTTTGACAGGGTCAGGATATACATGATGAGGGACGGCAAGCTGTATGGCGCAAAGTCCAACCACCTCAACAACAGTGTTTTTAGGGATGTTGTCCTGGAGCTGAGCAGGGAGTTTCCAAAGGCAAAGACGGCAATAATCAACCGGGAGCCGGTCATAACGAAGAAAACAAGCAGCAGATACACAGGCATTCTTGGCAAGGAAGACGTGGCAGAGAGCGCCAGTCTGCCTCTGCTCGGCAAGGACAGGGTTATCGGCCTTATCAGCCTGGACAACAAACTAAGCCAAAAAAAAATACAGGAGGACGACCTCAAGCTCCTGATGACCTTTGCAAACCAGATAGCCCTGGCAGTTGAAAATGCCATCCTGCACAGGGAAAACCTGACCCGGCTGCGGACGCTTTCGGCGCTCTATGACATATCAAGCGCGCTTTCAGGCAGCCTGGATATGGACAGGATTCTGAACATGATTGCAATCAGGATTGCAAAGCTGTTGCGAATTGAGGCCTGCTGCATACTGCTGCCGGACACTACCGGAAGGGCGCTTGTTCCAAGAACCCTTTACGATGTGAGGTCTGCCTACAAGAGAGAAGACCTGGTCGGCATGGCCCAGAAGCTTGCCAGGCTTACTGTGCGCGAGAAAGACCCTGTGCACATAAGGGATGTAACAAAAGAGCCCCGGCTGGGGGCAAGCAGCGGGATAGGCTCACTTCTCTGCGTGCCGCTTTCTGTTGAAAACAACCCTGTAGGGGTGATAAGCGTCTTCACAGCCGAGCCGCGGGACTTTTCACCCGAAGAGCTGTCGCTTCTTAAGAGCATATCCAACCAGGCCGCGATGGCAATTGACAACACAGCCCTGTATGAGACAGTACAGGCAGACAAGAACAATCTCACTGCGCTGCTAGAGCTAAGCCAGGCCATAAACTCAACACTTGACGAGGAAAAGCTTCAGGAGCTAATACTTGAGAAGACCCTGGAGTTTACAGGCGCAAGGCACGGGTTTCTCTTGGTAGTTAAGGACGGTTCGCTGCGTGTGAAGCTTTCAAGGGGGTTTGCAGCTGCAACAGGGAAAATTGAAACAAAGATAGGTGAAGGCATAGCAGGCCATGTTGCCAAAACAGGCCAGATGGTTATTGTCAATGATGTGGCCGCAGACAGCAGGTACATTAGGCTGGATTCTCTTGTAAGGAGCGCAGCTGCGCTTCCGCTTGAGATACAGGGCGAGGTCTTCGGGGTGCTAAACCTTGAAAGCGACAAACCCGCCAACTTCAGGCGGCTGAGAAAATCGCTTTCCATACTTACAAACCAGATAGCCATTGCTATTACCAATGCCCGTTTCTATGACAAGGTCCAGAACTTTAACAGGCGCCTGCGCAGCGAGATTAACTCTGCAACCAGGGAGCTGCGCAGGAAAAACATCGAGCTTCGGAAGATGGACCAGCTCAAGAGCGATTTTGTGTCAAATGTCAGCCATGAGCTTCGCACTCCCCTGACAAGCATATCCGGCTACACGAAGCTGCTTATACTTGGCAAGCTTGGGCCTGTGACAAAAGGGCAGGAGAAGAGCCTTTCGGTCATTGACGAGGAGACAACAAGGCTTACGCGTCTCATTAACAATGTTCTGGACTTATCCAAGCTTGAGGCGGGCAAAATCAAGTTTCGGCTGGAGAAGGTAAACCTCAGGGATGTGGCACGCTCAACAATAGAGACCATGAAGGCAGAGGCGTCTGCAAAAAGCATTGCCATTGAGTTTTCCCCGCCAAAGCGCGGGCCGGTTGTCAAGGCAAGCCGGGACCTGATAAAGCAGGTGTTCATCAACCTCCTGAGCAACGCGCTCAAGTTCACCCCGGAAGGGGGCTCTGTTGCTGTCAAATTAGGCAAGCAGGATAGCTGGGCTGTTGCAAGCGTATCTGACACAGGTCCGGGGATACCAAGGAGCCAGCTGCCAAGAATATTTGACAAGTTCTACCAGATTGACAGCGGCATGACCAGAAAGCACAGCGGGACAGGGCTTGGTCTTGTAATAGTCAAGCACATAATAGATGCGCACGGCGGAAAAATACGTGTCCAGTCAGCAGAGGGCAGGGGCAGCAGGTTCACATTCTCACTGAAAAGTCATTCGTCCAGCAGGCGCAGGGCGTCATCATAGGAAATTACCGGCTTTGGGAACCGGTTGTCTGTTGCTATTCTTGGGCAGGCAGTGTTGACAAACACGTCAACGAACGAAAAGTCTTCAAGGCTTTGCGCATCTATTGTGTCTGCGAGGAGGATGAACGCATCCCTGCCCAGCCTCTCCTTGAGCCTGAAGGCATCAGGAAGCCTGCACTGGCCGGGCTTTGTTGATACAAGAATGCCTATTTTTTGCGCAGCAAGGAATTTCTTTATCGCAGCCTGCCGTTTGCGCCTGATTTTTTCAAGGTCGCCGGCCCCAACCCGGGAAAACCCGCCTGTGCAGGGGTTGAACACAAATACTGGTATGGGGCTTTCGAGCGCAAGTGCCAACGGGTGAAAGAGCCCGTCACCAACAAAAAGTACTGCGTCTGCATCATCCACTGCCCTTATATCGCATCCAAGCACCTGGCCTGCTTTTGCGCGGCCGCAAAAAAGTCTCGTCTTGCGCGGCCTTAGTTCCCTGGCAATTTCCCCGAGCATTCCAAGGTACTGAACAGAGGCTGCAAGGACTATTCTCTCCGGCAGCTCCCTAAGGGCCTTGGCAGGCAGGCAGGCCTTTCTTTTTTGCCTGGCCTCAATATTCAGTATTTCCATGGCATGGGTGGTTGCCTGTACCTATAAAAATTGATTGGTCAGCCGGACGCGCCCGGAAAAGTACAAACGGATACAAGTTCTATATTGGCCACGCTGTATGTGTACGGGCAAGGCTCAGCAAGGCCAGTACAGTTGCCCCTTTTCCGGATGAGCCAGATCAGCCCTCCCGCAGCATCCTGTAGTCTTGCAGGACCAGCATATCAATGTCTTTGGTTTTTGCAGTGAGGTACAGTTTGCCGTGGCCTATGCGGGCAACCTCTTCGGCAAGCTTTCTGCCGTTCTTCTCAAGGGATATCCCGACTACAGAAATGCTCACACCTGCTGCATGGGCAACTGATGCGCTTCTGAGTGTCTCCTTGTGTGGGTCCGGGCCAATGGTGGGCATTGCGTCAGTTATCAGCACCAGGTGTTTTGTGGCATCAGCCCGGGGAAACAGGTCGCAGGCCCTCTCGATTGTTTTCCTTATGTCCGTCTGCCTGCTCGCCCGTGCCCGTCCGATGGCCCGCAGAAGAATGCCAAAGTCGCCGGTCGGCGCAACCTCTTCCTTAATGTCTGAGCCAAACACTACCAGACCGGCCTTGTCACCCTTTTCTACAGCATCAAAGGAAAGGGCAATTCCTGCCCGCTTGCAGTCGGAAAGCTTGTCTCCCTTCATGCTGCCTGATGCATCAAGAGCATATATTATGTATATTTCGCCCTTCTTCCTGCGGGTGCTGACCCTTATGTCCTTCGAATTCAGGCCTCTCCTCCTGCGCCTTGCAGCGGTCTTCAGCGTGTTTCGGACGTCTATGTCCCTGAACCTGTCGCCCCTTGAATACGCTCTGACACTGTCCCTTTCGCCTTCTGCTGCTGCCTTTTTATGTTCCCAGTCGCCAAGCCCCATTGCTTTGAGCCTGTCAAGCTCGTCGATGAACATTACATAGGCTGCAATCTCCATGCCCCTGTCTGTCAGGGCATGCTTGTCGTCAAGATAGCCCCTTTTTTTCATGCCCTGCAGCTTTTTCTCAATTCGCTTCCTGAGCTCCCTGCGGTATTCTGGTATCTTCACGTTCTTTTCCAGGGATGACATTGTATCGTCGCAAATCTCCTGGAGGAGCCGCTTTCCGTAGATTTCCCCTGCAAGCCTGAAATTTTTTACAAGCTGCTCCATTATTATGTCAGAGTCAAACGAGAAAACAGACCTTGAGACTGCTTCGCCAAGTATCCTGGCACTGTTCAGTGTTTCCCTGTCCCTGTCTGCAGCGTTCTTTAGGGGCAGGCCTTCCTCTTCAAAACTACCCATCACCGCCCAGCTTGTGTTCACTGGCAAACTCTGCGAATGCCTCCTGCAGGTATTTAACAGGGTCAAGGACATAGCGCTCCTGCGGCCTGAAGCGTATCCTGTGGGCAAGAACAGAGACAACAGATTCCTCAATGTCCTTAAGCCCGGCAGTATCCCTCTTGTCAAGGCAGGCGTTTGCCTGTGCGCGCTCGTAAAGCCCGATTGTTGCCCGCACACTGGGCAGCTTTTCCAGGCGCTCATCCTGTCGGAGCTGCCTGACAAACTCAACAATGAGCTCAAGCAGGCGGCTGGGCATTTTGGCAAGCCTTGCGTTTATGTCAA
>CAZFZC010000036.1:0-9398 GCA_964523155.1 uncultured Methanosarcinales archaeon | reverse complement strand
ATCCTGCTTGCCCGGACCTTTTTGAGCTTTTCAATATAAAGCTGGGTTGGAAGGCCGTTGTCGTCAGTGCCAAAAGGCTGAAGGACATTGTACCCCCTCATCCTCTTGTAGCGCGCGATAAAGTCCTGCTGGCTGTTGCCAAACGCATGGCCCATATGCATCCTTCCGGAAACAGTCGGCGGCGGAGTGTCAATGGAAAAAATATTCTCAGTCTTTCCAGGGTCGAACCTGTAGGTCTTATCCCTGTCCCATTTCTGTATCCACTTCTTTTCGCACTCGTGCGCTTTGTACTCCTTGGGTAATTCCATGGATAGAAAGTTTTTCAGGGCGATTTATATACTTTTGCCCATTGCCCTTCGCCTGCCCTGATTCAGGCAAACCAATAGCTTTTTAAATATACTCTAAATCCACAGGCATAAAATAGGAGGCAAAAATGGCAGATTTCAAGCTCACAATCAACGACCCAAAAACAGGGAAGAGTTACAAGAAGGAGATTACCGGCCAGGAGGGCGACAGCCTGCTTGGCAAAGTTATAGGCGATAAAGCTGACGGAGGCCAGCTGGGCCTGCCGGGCTACGAGTTCGAGATTATGGGTGGAAGCGACAAATGCGGCTTTCCGCTGAGAAAGGATGTTGATACAGAAAGGAAAAAGATACTTGCAGTGGCAGGCGTGGGTGTTGCGGCAAAAGAGCGCGGCCAGCGGCAGCGAAAGACAGTCTGCGGCAGGCGCATAACCAACAGCGTTACCCAGGTGAACCTGGCTGTTCTTAAGGCCGGCAAGGCGCCGCTTGAGCCAGCACAGGCTCAAGAGCCCAAAGACTCTGCTGCCGGGGGCAAATAGGGCTTATGGCGAGGAAATCTGTCCAGCCGGAAGTCAATATCGGCCTCATTGGCCATGTTGACCACGGAAAGACAACGCTTACAGAGAGGCTCTCGGGCAAATGGACAGACACACATTCTGAAGAGCTGCGCCGTGGGATAACAATACGGCTCGGATATGCAGACACGGCGTTTTACAAATGCCCTAAATGCAAGGGAAGCGCTGCGTATTCAGTTAAGCCCAAATGCCCAGTCTGCGGTCAGAAGACCGGGCTACTGCGGCGTGTCAGCTTTGTGGATGCTCCCGGTCACGAGAGCCTCATGGCCACAATGCTTGCAGGGGCGACGATTATGGACGGCGCACTGCTGCTCGTGGCTGCAAACGAAAACTGCCCCCAGCCGCAGACGCGTGAGCATCTCATGGCGCTGCAGATAATCGGGGTCAAGAACCTTGTGGTTGTGCAGAACAAGATAGACCTTGTCCCGGCTGAAAAGGCAATGAAAAACCACAACCAGATAAAAGACCTCCTTAAGGGCACTGTGTATGAGGATGTCCCAATTGTGCCGATATCAGCCATACATAACATAAACATTGGTGCGCTGATTGAAACCATAGAGCAGCAGATACCAACGTCAAAGCGCCTTCAGAAAAAGGATCCGCTCATGTATGTCGCAAGGTCATTTGACGTGAACAAGCCCGGAACACCAATAAACGAGCTTGTCGGGGGCGTGCTCGGGGGAAGCCTGATTCAGGGCGTGCTCAAGGTTGGAACAGAGATAGAAATCCGGCCCGGCTTTGCCTTTGAGGAGAAGAACCAGCGGGTATACAGGCCGATAATCACACGCATCCTTTCTGCAATGTGCGGAAAGGAAAAGCTAACTGAGCTTAGGCCGGGCGGTTCTGTGGCTGTAATGACCGGGCTTGACCCTGCAGCAGTCAAGTCTGATAAGCTCACGGGCTCGGTTGTGGGGCTCACAGGCAGGCTGCCCGAGACGCTTGAAAAAATGGAACTTGAGGTCCACCTTCTGGAAAGGGTTGTTGGCAGCAAGGAAGAGCTTGAGGTCTCACCCATAAAAATTGGCGAAAGCCTCATGATTAATGTAAACAGCGCATCAACAGTGGGTGTTGTGTCTGACATTTCCAAGAACAAGGCAATGTGCAAGCTTAAGCTGCCAGTCTGTGCAGACAAGGGCTCACGTGTCACGATTTCAAGGCTGATAGGCAACAGGTTCAGGCTAATCGGCTACGGAATTATTGTATAGCCCGATACACTAACTCATGTTCTGGTGTGAGTCCCGGTGGATATTCTATTCTGCGTTCAGAAACAGGCAAAAAAGGAAGAAAAGATATGCCGCTCCCCTTAAGTCCGGGCTTACGGGTACAGGTAGACACGCTCAGTGCTTATCACTTCAGGCGTCACAAACTGTGTGAGGGTCGATGTCCCTATTTTCGGGATGATGTTGAGCCGTATCTCCTCATCTTCAGTTATTTCCCTTGGGGACAGGTAGCAGAGCCTTACAATGTCGCCCCTCTGCAGGTTGCCGCTTACCCAGTTTGTGCCCTGCTGTTCATACACAGCAGTGAAATACCCCTCGCCAAGCCTGTAGGGTGTTATTTGAAAGGTTATGCTTCCCGGAACAGTGTTGTTCACGCTTGTGTTTCCCTGGATTGTGACATAGGCCAGAATGTCTGTCCCGTTGGACAGCGGCTGGCTGCTCAGGCTCAGCTCAACATTGAACGAGCCGTTCTGGCTGATATTTTGGCCCAGGCTCATGTTGATTGTTCCCTGTGTGCTCAGCACAAAATCCAGGTATGTGTTTCCGCCGACAGTTGCGCCTACAGCCACAGTATCATCAGCACCGTCGTCATCCAGGTCATTGGAGAGCGTGTAGGCTGACTCATTTGTTACATCATCGTCAATTTCTTCCACCATAAGTGTGTTGTAGCCGTTTGTGTTGTCCTGCTCGCAGATGCCGCTTGTTCCCCTGTACTTCAGCGTTGCTGTGTTATCCTTTGTGTTGAAGGCAAATATAACCTGCTCAAGCTTAATTGGGTCAGAGCCCGGGGAAAGCTTGATTATCTGCTGAAAATCAGTCAGGTTCCCGTTCCGTCCGTCAGACGCGGAAACCTCGATTGTCTCAGCGTGAGTCGATATCTGGCTTCGCGCCTGGTCGCCGGTTGCAAGGCTCTGCTCCTGAAGCGAACTGGCTGTCTGTATCAGCACACCTGCTGCAACAGCAGCAACCAACAGAAGCGCAATAAATATTATTAGTGTTCCTACACCCATCTCTGCTTTTTTCATTGTACCACCACCTGTAAATCCCACTTGCTTTTTTTCCGTTATTGCTCCTTTATATACTTTTCGGTGCCTGCGTGCAAAGATATTTAAACATATCTGCTTCTGTCTTCAAGCATGTCAAGAAGGGTGAAGGGCACAACGGACTATTATCCAAAGGAGCTTTTAGAGCGTGAAAGCGTTTTTTCCATCTGGGCAAGAACTGCGGGCAATTTTGGGTTTGGCCGCGTGGACTGCCCTGCATTCGAAGAGCTTTCGCTTCTGACAAAAAAGAGTGGGCCCGAAATAGTCAGCCAGATATTCACTCTGGACCGCCGGGGCGGCGAGCAGCTGGGCCTTCGCTTTGAGTTTACTGCGTCGCTTGCCCGAATGTTCATTGCCAGGCAAAAGGAGCTCAAAAAGCCCCTGAAGTGGTTTACGATAGGCCCTGTATGGCGCTATGAGCAGCCCCAGGCAGGCAGGCAGCGGGAGTTTTACCAGTACAATGCAGAGGTGTACGGAGCATCCGGCCCTGTATGCGATGCCGAGGTTATCAGGCTTGCATGCGCATCAATTGAAAACCTTGGCATATCCAGGAAAAACTACGTTGTCCGGGTTAACAGCCGCCAGCTTCTCGAGGGAATTGTAGGCGCATTTGTTCCCCGCGCAGAAGTCTCAGGCGTAATCCGCCTCATTGACCGCAGGAGGAAAATGTCTCCCTCTGCGTTTCAGCAGGCTCTCAGTCAGCATGCGGGAAAGGGGGCAGGCGAACTCCTGGGGTTTCTCAACTGCCGCCTGGATGAAATCGGCAAAAAGAAGCTCAACCCTCTTGCGAGGAAAGGGTATGAGGACATGGTCTGGCTTTTTGCGCTGCTTGAGGGCAGCAATATTGTATTTGACCTTTCAGTTGCCCGCGGGCTTGACTATTACACAGGGATGGTGTTCGAGATATATGATGCAGGGGGAAAGTACAGGGCGCTCGGCGGCGGCGGGAGGTACGACCAGCTAATCGGCCTTTTTGGGGGTGAAGAGACTCCGGCTGCAGGGTTTGCAGTTGGATATTCTACAGTCTCCCTTTTCATGCGCGACCTTAAAATACTGCCTGGTGCAGGCCCCAGCCCGCAGTATTTCGTGCTCATACTTAAGGGCTGTATGCAGGACGCGCAAAATTTCATCAGCCGGCTGCGCAGAAGATATTCTGTTGAATACGACCTCAACGAGAGGAGCTTTGCCAACCAGATGAAGTATGCCAAGGCAATCGGGGCAAAAAACCTAATTGTCTTTGGTCCTGACGACGTGAACAGCGAGACTGTCCGGGTAAAGGACCTTGAAACAGGCAGTGAGTCGGTTGTTGCCAGAAAGGAAATTGTCTGAATATTTATCTGAACTGGTCCTAAGAATCACTGTCCGTTTCTCGTAGTGTTCTGGGTTTTTGGCCCTATTACATAGCTGTGCTCTGCCTGCGCCACAATGCCGTTTCTTATCTCCTTAAGGGGGGGATAGGCCTTAATGCAGCCGCAGTTTTCCAGCTCACGCAGCCCGAGCGCAGTCCGTCCGCTGCCAAATTTTCCCTCCAGCCACCTTTTTGCAAAGGGAAGCTGCCTGTACTTTTTTATGTGTTCAAGAATCTGCCTTGTTATGGGGTTTCTAACCTGCCTGGCAGCCACCTGCGAGTATATCTCCGCCCTGCCAGACTCCTTGATTTCGCCGGCGCCGTCTGTTGCAAATGGCTCAATTGCAATTGTCTGGCCCTCCTGCAGCAGGGTGTTGTCGCCAGTGTCAACATTTGGGATGCTTGGGGAATCATGAACACTGTACAGGCCAAGCCCGTGGCCAGAAAGGTTGTGAATAGGCCGGTACCCATAGCTTTCTATGGTTTCCTGAATTGCTTTTCCGACTGAGCCAAGTGTAGTTCCCACTCCAAGAACCTTTTCTGCTGCAAGTAATGCCTCCTCTGCCGCCTTCACAAGTTCCGAATGCCTGCCGGACAGGTCAACTGTATAGGCTGTATCGCCAATGGCTCCGTTAACGCAGGTGCCGATGTCAATTTTCACTACCTCATCTGCCAGGACGCGCTTTTCCCTGGTTTCAGGCGTGCAGTGCGCAGCAAACTCGTTCATGGATACATTGACAGGAAAGGCCGGCACGCCTCCAAGCTCGATTATCTTTTTCTCCACCATTTCTGCTATTTCTGCTGTTTTCATGCCAGGCTTGACAAGCTTCCTTGAGAATTCCCTGGCCTGTGCAGCTATGCTTCCCGCGCGCTTCCACTCCTCAGGCATTTCCATACATAAAAGTTGCACGGGCCAAATATAAAAACATTTCCAATAAGCCGCTGCGTCAGCGGCAGGAAAAAACCGCACGAACATATGTCAAGGTTTCTGCGGACCCTGGGCAGCTGGACCTTACGACAGAATAATTTCAGGGTAGCCAAAACCGGCAGTGTTCTGGCAGCGCCCGGCGGCATGCAGGCCAATCAGCCTCTATTCCTTCTGCGTGGACAGTAGCTTATCCCCAGACCAAAGATTCCGCCGGCTACCATGAAAATGCAGAGTATCTGCCCCATTGTCAGACCCACGGCAACAAAGCCCAGCTGCGGGTCCGGCTGGCGGAAGAACTCAGCCGCAAAGCGCAGCGTGCCGTATGAGCAAAGGAACACATAAAACAGGGTTCCCCTGGTCAGCCCCCCTTTACTGCGCAGAACAAGGAGCCCGGCAAATATCAGCAGGTTCTTTGCGCTTTCCAAGAGCTGTGAGGGGTATCTGCACAGCTTGGGGGAAAAGTCTGTGTGCGGGTTTTGCGAATAGTCAATGCAGAGTGCGCCGTCCCACACCCTTCCATAAAGCTCGCCGTTGATGAAGTTTCCTATCCTGCCAAGGAAAAGCGCAAGTGCCAGGGGCACAACCGTCAGGTCAGCCATCTGCAGCAGTCTTAGCTTATGCTTTCTGCAAAACAGCGCCGCGGCAGCAAAGCCCCCGATGAGCCCGCCGTGAAAAGACATGCCGCCGTTCCACAGCCTCAGTATTTCAAGAGGGTCGCTGATAAAAACAGAGGGGTTGTAAAACACAAAGTAAAGCACCCTGCCCCCAATCAGGAGACCTGTGGCAAGGTAGACTATGTAGTCAATTGCCCCCTCGTTGCTGAGCCTGACAATTTTCTTCCTTGCGGCGCTGCGGATGAACAGGTATGCAATGGCAAGCCCGATTATATAGAAAAGCGAGTAGTACCTTATCTCCAGCGGCCCAAGAGACACAAGAACCGGGTTTAGCCTGTGCACAATCATTTAGAGCCCCCACAAGGGATTCTTCTTCCTTTTTATCTGTGCAATTTCCTTAAGCAGGCCAAGCTCTTCAGCAGTGCAGCAGTCCCTGCTGCATTTAGCGTTGCGGAACTGTTCCTCGGTCATGTCAGAATAGAGTATGTCCCCTTCAAAGACGTTCCTGCCGACAGTCACACCGTCCATGGACAGTGCAACCTGCTTGTTTTTCTCAGCCCTGTCTATGCTTTTCTGTTCAGCCTGAAGCGACTTGACATATCCGAGCCGCTCACCGTCTGACTTCATAATCGCCATGTCTGTTTTCAGGACACCCTCGTGGACATCAACTCCGAACACAGCAGGGTTTTTCTGCCGGAACACATAGCCTTTCATAACCTCAATCTTGCAGGGCTTTGCAAGCCCTTCCCTTCGCTCCTGGTCCTGCCTTTTTTTCTCGCCAGCCATCCACACTTCATAATCCTCAATCAGCCTGTAAATCACCTTGTTTGTAAATACCCTCACCTGGCATGCCTTGGCCTGTGAAAGGGCATCCGCGGTAATGTCCACATTAAAGCCCAGCACTGTTGCAAGCATAGGATCTGATTCCATATTTGAGAACGCGTCACTGACATCTTTTTTGGTTATGTTTCCGACACTTGCCTTCCTGATAAGCACGCTGCGTTCCCTGAGCAGCGTGACAAGGGCCTCAAGGCTGCCAAGGCTGTCTGCCTTTATCACAATGCCCCTGCTGTCCTTCTCAAAGACAACCTCGGCAACATCCTTTTTAAGCTCTGCCTTTGCCAGCTCGACATTTTCTGTTGCAATAATTGGCATTCCTGCCAGCGCGCCCTCAATGTTGCGGGCGCTTATCTTTACCCCTGTTGCTGCAGTAACTTCCCTAATTGCCCTGAAGCGGCTTTTTTTGTCGCGCATCTCCTCAAGCGGGGCAGGCTCGAGCAGCACCCTCACTTTTGTCACAATGGGCTCGCCGGGTGAGCCAACCACAATTGTGTCATTAACCCTTATCCTGCCGTCGTAGACAATTACATCAAGTGTTGTTCCCAGGCCCTGCTCCTCCTTGACCTCCAGGATTGTTCCCTTGCCAGGCCCGTCCACATTGCATGAAAGGCACTCGTTGAGGAAACGTTGGGCAAGGCCGGCAAGCACCATCAAGAGCTCGGCTATGCCTTCGCCGGTTTTTGCACTGACTGGGACAAGAGCAATGGTTCTTGTGTGGTCGTCAACCCTGTCAAAGCGCTCTGATGAAAAGCCCAGCTCGTGCATTTTTGCGACAAGCTCGTAGAGTTTTGAGTCAAACAGGGTCCGGGTCTCCTCGCTCTGGCCGACAATGTTTCTGGTCAGGATACTGTCATACTTCCTCCAGCCGGATACAAGGTCAATCTTGTTTGCTGCTATTACAAACGGCGTCCTGTACTTTCGCAAAATCTCAACAGCCTCAACTGTCTGGGGCTTTATGCCCTCATTAATGTCAATTACAAGAACAGCAATATGAGCCAGGATGCCGCCCATCATCCTGAGGTTGGTGAACGCTGCGTGGCCCGGCGTGTCAATAAAAAGCAGGCCTGAGAGCGTGAGCCTGGTCTTAAGGCCTGATATGAGGGGGCCGCATATCCTGCCAATGGTCTCGACAGGCACGATAGATGCGCCGATTGCCTGGGTTATTGCACCTGCTTCCCTGTCAACAACTGTTGTATGCCTGATAGTGTCCAGTATTTTTGTCTTGCCATGGTCAACATGGCCCATGATTGTGACTATCGGCTTTCGCAGCACCATTCCCCGCATGTATCGGGCTTTATTATTATAATTTGCGAAAATAATTTGCAAACAAAGGCTGTTTGGCGCAGCTGGAGGATTGGGTGCCTGTCAATGCCCCACGTTTTTTGCATTGCGAGCCTGTAAGTGTGCCCATAACAGGCAATGTGGCCTCAGCCCGCACCCGGAAGGATAAACCAAACTTTTATATATGCCTTTACTATCTTGGAATGGTACTGGGAGGTACAGGGTGATAATATGCGATTTGCCATTATGCTTTTATTGTTGGCATTGACTGCCGCATGGGCCGGCGCACAGGATGTGAGGCTTGGCAGTATCAGGTTTGATGAGTATGCCGCAGGGGGATTTCAGGTGCCTGTTTTTGTCTCGGTCGCCAGTACAGATGGCAGCCTTGACGACGTGTCTGTCATGGTGGTGGGGCCTGAGCTTGATGTGTATGCTGTTTCTTCAGGCCGTGATATTGAAGAAGGCGACAGCGCATCCTTTGTCCTGCTGCTGGAAATACCCTATGCTGAATCAGGGGACTACTACCTGAAGTTCAGCGTGCTTGGGGACAATGGCCTGAGGCGAAGCTACTACCGTATGATATCCATTGTGTGAAAATACAGGTTGTATACAGGGCGTGCTGCACCGGGCAAAAAAATATAAGGCCGCCCTGGTCTCTGCTGCGCAATGCAGACAGAGCGAACAGAGGGCAGGGCAAAAATACTTGTGGCTGGCGGCCCGGTATCAAGAAAGCTTGCTGTTTTCTATAATCCGGAGATGAAGGCGAACAGGGATATAACAATCCTCGTGCTTTCTGCCCTTGCACAAAAGAAGATGAGGATAGGGCTGCCGCTCGCAGGCTCAGGTGTGCGCGCTGTAAGGCTTGCAAGGGAGCTGCCCCCCGGAACCGTAGGCGAAATTGTTGCAAACGACCACAATCCCAAAGCTTTTTCGCTCATGAAGAAGAACCTGAAAAACAACAGGGTGAAGGCTACTGTAAAAAAAACTGACGCAAGCCTTTTCCTGCTCTCAGAAGAGGGTTTTGATTACATTGACATTGACCCCTTTGGCTCGCCCAACAGCTTTCTGGATGCCGCTGTAAGGAGGCTGTCACGCAGGGGAGTGCTCGCGGTAACTGCAACTGACACAGCACCCCTGTCAGGTACATATCCCCTGGTTTGCCAGCGCAAGTACTGGGCAGTGCCAAAGCGCGACGACCAGATGCATGAGAGGGGGGTTCGGATCCTGATTCGCAGGGTGCAGCTAAT